>CACWUA010000001.1 GCA_902763905.1 uncultured Pseudomonadota bacterium
AACGACGGGCGAAGTTCCCCGACGAGTAAGGTAGCGAAAGCGCCCCGCAACGAGGCGATGGGAACGAGTGTCCGAAGCTTAAATTTGCTACTGAAAAAACAGTGAAAAAATTTAAGCAAGAAGATCCTCCCTATCTCCACCAATCAAACGAAAGACGGGATTTAGTCCCGTCTTTTTGTTTTAAGGTTCTACCAGTATATTCTTTAGTGCCTTTTGTTTTACATAAATAAATACGAAAATGCTTGAAAATAAAAAAAAATGCGCTATGGTATGTCGAATTTGAATGACAAGTTTTTAATTTGTTGAACTGATGCATTTTAAGGGAATGAAACAGATGAGTATGAGAAATATTGCGATTATAGCTCACGTTGACCATGGTAAGACCACGTTGGTTGACGGATTGTTGAGACAAAGCGGAACTTTCCGCGATAACCAAAAAGTTGTTGACTGCGTTATGGATAGTAATGACTTGGAGCGTGAACGCGGTATTACCATACTTTCCAAATGTACATCAGTTGATTGGAACGGTACCCATATTAATATTGTTGACACACCGGGACACGCTGATTTCGGCGGCGAAGTTGAGCGTATTCTCTCGATGGTGGACGGTGTGGTGTTGTTGGTGGATGCTTCCGAAGGACCGATGCCGCAAACCAAATTTGTGTTGGGAAAAGCCTTAAAAATCGGCTTAAAACCGATTGTGGTAATCAACAAAGCCGATAAGGCTGATGCGCGTCCGGATGAGGTGCTGAATGAGATTTTTGATTTGTTTGTCAGCCTCGATGCCAATGATGAACAGCTTGATTTTCCGACATTGTATGCTTCGGGACGTAACGGTTGGGCCGTACGCGATTTGGCTGACGAGCACAAGGATTTAACCCCGTTGTTTGAAACTATTTTAAGCTATGTCAGTGAGCCGGTTTGCGAGCCGGATAAACCGTTCAGAATGTTGGCAACCACGTTGGAAGCCGATAAATTCGTCGGCCGTATTCTTACCGGTAAAATCCAGAGCGGTAGCGTCAAAGTTAATGATACGGTAAAGGTTATCAATCAAAACGGCGAAGTCGAACGCACCAAAATTACCAAAATTATGGCCTATCAGGGGCTTGACCGTGTTGCCTTAAACGAGGCGCATGCCGGCGATATCGTCGCGGTGGCCGGTATTGTTAAAGGTACGGTGGCGGATACGATTTGTGCGCTTGATGTGCCGGTAACAGATTATATTCACGCTCAGCCGATTGACCCACCGACACTTGTGATGACTTTTTCGGTTAATGATTCTCCGCTTGCCGGTCGTGAGGGCGACAAAGTTACGTCGCGCGTAATTTGGGCTCGCTTGGAAAAAGAAGCTGAAGGCAATATTGCACTCAAAATTTCACGCACCGACAATACCGACAGTTTTGAAGTTGCCGGTCGCGGCGAATTGCAGCTCGGTGTGCTGATTGAAACTATGCGCCGTGAAGGCTTTGAACTTTCGATTTCGCGTCCGCGCGTGATTATGAAACGCGACGAAAACGGTCAACTTTTGGAGCCGATTGAGGAAGTTGTGGTTGATGTTGACGAAGAATTTTCCGGTACTGTGGTAGAAAAAATGGGGCAGCGCCGTGCTGAAATGACGGATATGATTCCGTCGCAAGTCGGCAATAAAGTGCGTTTGATTTTCCATGCACCTTCCCGCGGTTTAATCGGTTATCATTCCGAGTTTTTAACCGATACGCGCGGTACCGGTGTCATGAACCGTATTTTTTACGGTTTTGAGCCGTACAAAGGAGAAATCGAAAATCGGCGCAATGGTGTGATGATTTCGAGCGAAGACGGGCAAGCAATCGCTTATTCGTTGTGGAAGTTGCAAGACCGCGGCCCGATGTTTGTTGAACATAATTCACCTGTTTATGTCGGTATGATTATCGGCGAACACAATAAATATAACGATATTGATGTTAACCCGACCAAGTCAAAACAGTTGACGAATATTCGTGCCGCCGGCAAAGACGAAGCCATTGATTTGATTCCGCCGAGAAAACTCAGTTTGGAACAGGCTTTGTCGTACATTCAAGCTGACGAGTTGTTGGAAGTTACACCGAAATCGTTGCGTCTGCGCAAGCGTATTTTGGACCCGATTGCCCGCAAGCGTGCGAGAATAGCTGCCGGCGAAGCGGAATAAGAACAGTGTATTTAAATCTTTTTCATTGAGAGTTGTGCATTTTAGCATCAGTCTCTTGCGTTTGCAAAAAACAAACTCTAAATAACTCTCATAGAAAAGAATTCAAAGAGTAAAAAAATGGCAGATACCGAATACTATGATTTGTTGGAAATAAGTCCGACCGCCTCACCGGAGGAGGTTAAGAAGGCCTTTCGCAAACAAGCGATGAAATATCACCCTGACCGCAATCCGGGGGATAAAGAAGCCGAGCAAAGATTTAAGCAAATTAATGAGGCTTATGAAGTTTTGAAAGATGAGCAAAAACGTGCCGCTTATGACCATTACGGCAAAGAAGGTATAAACGGAATGGGTGGCATGGGCGCCGGCGGATTTGACTTCGGCGGCGGATTTGCCGATGTATTTAATGATATTTTTTCGGAATTTATGGGCGGTGGACGCGGACGTGGCAATAGAGCCGCTTACGAACAACGCGGCAGTGATTTGCGCTACAATCTCAATATAACGCTGGAAAAAGCCTTTAGCGGAACCGAAGAAGAAATTACCTACCCGACCACCGAAAATTGCGAAGCTTGCCACGGCCACGGTACCAAAAACGGCGAAAAACCGTCAGAATGTCCGACTTGTCACGGCAGCGGCAAAGTGCGTCGGCAACAGGGCGGATTTTTGTTTTTTGAAACTGTCTGCCCGACTTGCGGCGGCAGCGGTTATGCCGTAACCGATCCGTGTCCGAAATGTCATGGTGCGGGACAGAAAAAAATCAATAAAACCATCAAAGTCAAGATTAAACCTGGGATTGAAAGTAATATGCGGATTCGCGTTGCCGGTGCCGGTATGGCTGGTATTCACGGCGGCGAAAACGGCGATTTGTATGTCGGAGTGGTTGTTGAGCCGCATAAGCTCTATGAAAGAAACGGTGCCGATTTATATACGGCAGTTCCGATTTCGGTTTGCTGTGCCATTTTAGGCGGTAAAGTGGAAATTCCGGGGATTGACGGCAAAAAAGTTGAAGTAAATGTGCCGGCCGGCACGCAAAATGATACTTTGATTAAAGTCAAAGGCGAAGGAATGTGCCTGTATGATACGGAGAAGCGCGGCGATTTATATGTCAGCATCAAAGTTGTGATTCCGACTAAGCTCAGCGACAAACAAAAGGAGCTGATTGAAGCTTTCCGTGCTGAAAGCAAAGACGATTCTTGCCAACCGGAAATCAAGGGATTTTTTGATAAAGTAGCCGACTTATTTAAATAGAAATGTTGTGAAAGATATACATACAATTTGAATAATCGGTCTTGTTGTCTGCAATCTGTATGGCAGTATTCAGGCGTACCCTTCGGCGATAGTTAACAACATTTTATGCTTGTGGACTTTTATCCGGATTTTTAAAAACCGTAAATTATTTAATTAGTACGATCAATTAAATCACCGATAGCATCTTCATCGGTGTCATCGTCAATCAAATCACCGATATCTTCTTTCGGCAGTTGCAAAGCCGGATATTTCGGTGCACCGGCCGGCGTATCTTTGATGGTGGTCATCATGATATCATGCCAAATCTTTGCCGGTAAATTCCCTCCCCCTATTTTATTCATCGGTTTATCATTGTCATTACCTACCCATACGGCGGTGATATATTTGTTAGTCCAACCGATAAACCATGCATCGCGATAGTTCTGGGTGGTACCGGTTTTTCCGGCAGCAAATATCGGCAGACGCGCATTATGTCCGGTTCCCTGATTAATCACGGCCTCCAACATTTTGGTTAAATTAAGCACATCGGCGGCATCTAAAATTCGAGCCGGTTTTTCGGTTTGGCGCAAGTAGAGCTGCCGTCCGTCATGTGTTGCAATTTCATTGATGGCATACGGCCATACTTCGTATCCTCCGTTAGCTAACACTGCGTAAGCTGTCGCCATATCAATAAGTTTAACGGTGTTTGTTCCCAAAACCATTGACGGATCCAACGATAAATCAGTCGTGATACCCATTTTATGTGCATTGGCGGCAATATCTTTAAGATACAGCTCTCGCGAAAGTCTTACCGTTGCAGCATTGAGCGATTGAGCCAAAGCATAAGTTAAAGAAACATCACCGTAATAACGTTTAGTGTAATTTTCCGGTTTCCATTTACCGATGCTTATAGGGGAGTCTGAGATGATGCTGGATGGTGTAAAACCGACTTGCAAAGCAGTCAAATAAACAAAAGGCTTGAATGAAGAGCCGGCTTGTCGCCTTGCCTGAACCGCCCGATTGAATTGGCTGCGATTATAATCTACTCCACCTACCATGGCTTTAATAGCACCGCTTTTATCTAAAATAACCACAGCACCTTCGCTCACGTTTTTATCTTTTGCCTCACTGATTTTAGCACGCATGATTTTTTCGGCGGTTTCCTGTAGTTTTTGATCAAGGGTTGTCATAACCACCAAGTCCTCGGTGCGTTCTCCGACAAATTCATTGACTTTATCATAAACATATTGTGCAAAATGTTTGCCACCTGTAACGCGATATTCTTGTCCGTTGCCGATAGGCTGATTGAGCGCTTGCTTATATTCTTTTTCGCTGATGAATTTATATTTTTTCATGCTGTTCAATACAATGTCAGCACGTTTTAAAGCCGATTCTCGGCGCAAAATCGGATTATAACGATTCGGAGCTTTCAGCATACCGGCCAAAATTGCCGCTTCGCGCAAGTTAAGGTCATTTACATTTTTATTGAAATACCAATTTGCAGCGGCATCAGCACCATAGTTACCCGAGCCGAAATAAACTCTATTAAGATATAGCGCCATAATCTGCTCTTTACTCATTTTCTTTTCGAGCCACAGCGCCAACAACAGTTCTTGCACTTTACGCCGTACCGTCTTATTCGGGGTTAAGAAAATATTTTTTGCCACTTGCTGAGTTATTGTCGATGCTCCTTGAGCATAACGCTTGCGAAAAACATTGGTAAACACGGCTCGGGTAAATCCGAAAACGTCAAAACCGAAGTGCTTATAAAAACGGTGATCTTCAATGGCAATAACGGCATCTGTCAGATTTTTAGGCAGATTATTCGGATAAATTACCTGCGCATAAATATTGCCGAATTTCGCTATATCATTACCATTCTCTGCCATAATAACCGTTGACGGCTGTCGAGTGCGCGCCACGGCTTTTTGAATATTGGGCATGGTAATGTAGCAATAAAAAACATAACCGCATATAAGCAAAAATATTGCCAATCCGCTCCAAAAGGTAAATTTAAGCAATTTTCTTTTCCATGAAACCCGATGCTTGGATGTTTTCGCATTTTTTTTGCGTTGCATTGCCGGTTGTTTACGCGCAGAAGTAACTTGCTTTGTTGAATTTCCGCGTTTGGCTGTGGTTTGCTTTTTCAGCGGTATGGTTTTGTTTTTGCTTGTTTTATTTGTTGCTACTGTCATGATTTCCTCGTTGCTGATGACTGCATTATGCCTTTTATAAGTTAAAGAAATCATAAAGTTTGGGAGCAAAATTTAAAATACTTTGCGCTGTACATAAAACATGATTATATTTTACCCAAGGAGAAAAAATATGAGTAAAGTTTGCCTGATTGATGGTTCCGGATATATTTTTCGTGCTTTTTATGCCCTACCCGCCATGACCTCACCCGATGGGACTCCGGTTAATGCCGTTTACGGCTTTATTACAATGTTTATGCGGCTTTTGAAAAATATTCCGTGTGATTATTGTGTGGTGCTTTTTGATGCCAAACGGCAGAATTTTCGCAATGATTTTTTTACCGAATATAAAGCAAACCGCGCCGAAATACCGGAATTGCTGATTCCGCAGTTTGATTTAATACATCAAGCTGTGGAATTAATGGGATTGCCTTATGTGATGCAAGAAGGATATGAAGCTGATGATTTGATTGCTACTTACGCACGTCAGGCTCTAGATTCGGGTAAAGAGGCCGTGGTGGTTTCGGCAGACAAAGATTTAATGCAGCTGATTCGTTCGGGAATTACTTATTATGACGGTATGAAAGATAAATTTTACACATCGGAAGATGTTAAAGAAAAATTTGGCGTATATCCTGATAAAGTCGTAGATGTACAAGCACTTTCCGGTGATAAAATCGATAATATTCCGGGTGTGCCCGGTATCGGTCCAAAAACCGCTGCCGAATTGGTGAACGAATATGGTTCATTACAGGGAGTGCTGGCTAACGCCGATAAAATTAAGCAGCAAAAACGCCGCGAATTGCTGATTTCTCATCACGACGATGCCGAAATTTCTCTTAAATTGGTTACGCTGAAAAATGATGTTCCGGTTGAACATAATTTGGAAGAATTTAAGTGCAAGGCTCCGCAAAACACAAAATTGTTGGAATTTATTGATAAATACGGTTTTAAAAGTATTCGTCCAAAGCTGGAAAGATGGATTAATGACCGTTGCAATGAGGTTGGAGCCGAACCGGTACTGCAGCAATCAGAACCGGAGCCGCAAACTCATTATACCAAAATAGAAAATCGCCGGCAATTGGAAGAACTTTACAAAGAAATTAAAAGAGCCGGACAGATGGCATTTCAGACAATGTTTGACGGTCAAAAAACAGTAGGAATCAGTATAAGTCCGCAAGTTTATACGGCTTATTATTTACCGATTCCGAACCAAGCAATCGGGACGGATTTGTTTGCTTTTGACAACATTCAGATAAGAGATATGGATTTTGTTGCGGTAAGCAATTTTTTGCAAGCGGTTTTGAATGATAGATATATCTTAAAAATTGCAGCAGATATTAAAGCACAGTGGCATCGTTTAAATATGCTTTGCGGAAAAAGAATGAATTTATGGCCGTATGATGATTTGGCAATAATATCATATGACTTGGATTCTTCGGAGCATGAGCACACACTTCCGGTGCTGTCGAAAATGTTCTTGGATAAATCATTGGAGGAGCCGAAATCTTCTTCGCGCCGCGAAATAATCAATTTTGAAGCGGAAGAAAATGGCGAATATATTTATGCTGTTGCCGATTACGCTTCGCGTCTTTATCCTCTGCTTAAAGAACGTTTATTGGTTGAGAAAAAGAATTATGTGTATGAATGCATTGATCGCCGTCTGGTCGAGGTTTTATTGGATATGGAAGATGCCGGCATAGTGGTCAACGATAAAACTTTATTGGAACTCGATGCCGAATTTGAAAAACAGCTGAATCTCATAGAAAAAGATATTTTCGAATTGGCCGGAGAAGAATTTAATATCAGCTCTCCGGTGCAAATAGGACATATTCTGTTTGAAAAAATGGGACTTAAAGGCAAGAAAACCACCACCGGACGTTATAATACCGGTGCCGAAGTTTTGGAACAACTGGCGGATGAATATGAAATTGCCGCCAAAATTTTGGAATGGCGCACCTATGCCAAACTAAAATCGACTTATACTACCTCGCTGTTGGAAGCACGCGATTCGCATAATCGGGTTCACACAACTTTTTCGCAAATCGTTGTTAATACGGGACGCTTGGCATCATCAAATCCCAACTTGCAAAATATTCCGAACCGCACAGATATAGGTCGCCGGATTCGCGCATGTTTTGAGGCACAAAAAGGTTATAAATTGGTTGCCGCCGATTATAGCCAGATGGAGCTACGTTTGATGGCTTCGGTTGCCGGCGTAAAAGCTTTAAAAGAAGCGTTTGCGGACGGTGTTGATGTCCATGCGGCAACGGCAGCGCGGGTGTTCGGGGTGGCACCGGATAAAGTTGATCGTGAGCATCGTACTCGTGCCAAAGCCATAAACTTCGGTATCATTTACGGGATATCGCAGTTCGGTTTAGCCAAACAAATCAATGTATCGCGTGATGCGGCTAAACAATACATCGATTCGTATTTTACCATTATGCCGGAAGTCAGGAGTTTTATGGATAAAACCATAGAGTTTGCCCATCGTTACGGTTATGTGGAAACGCCGTATGGGCGTAAATGTTCGGTACCTGACATAAATAACCAAAATCATAGATTATCTTCGTTTGCGGAACGTGCAGCCATTAATGCTCCGATACAAGGCGGAGCGGCCGATATCGTAAAGCTGGCAATGCAAAGGATTGCCGCTGCTCTCAAAGAGAGAAATTGGGATGCTCGTTTGTTGTTGCAAGTGCACGATGAACTTGTGATAGAGGCAAAAGAAGACATAGTACCTCAAGTTTCCGCGCTGCTAAAGCAAATAATGGAGGAAACAGCAGATACCGCTGTAAAAATGGTGGCGGAAGTGGGAAGCGGCAGCAATTGGAATGATGCACATTGACAAATCCTTGTTTTATTGACCAAATCGGCAATAAAATACTAAAATGTAACAAAAAATTCACATTTCTTCTTTAAAAAGTATGTTACACTTATGATGTGGGGATATGTTTAAAGGAGAAATAAAATGCGTATTAAGATGAATATGTCTCGATGTATAGGAGGCATGGCTGTAATGGCTTTATGGTTTGTTACGGCCGTATATCCGGCGAGGGCAGACGTCTGCTTTTTGCCGACGGGAATATGTGAGCAAGGAGTTACCACCAAAAACGACACCGCCCAGTGCACTTTGAATCTCAGTATTTACAAGAGTGCGCCGGTAGAGGGCAAAAAGTGTACAAAAGTCGAGGTTCCCGGGTGTCCGACGGTGTATGAATGTTTTGATGACAGCTGCGATGCCCGCGGTTATAAGATCAAAGGCACCACCAGTCAGACTACCTACCCGAACAGTTATAATCCGAATACTTGGACCTGTAACAGTTGTTTGCAGGGTAAGACGTATTTTTGGAATTGTACTCCGAAACCTTGCTCTAGAGGTACCACCAAAGCCAAAGCATCTTGTGCGGCCGGTTATGAGTGGCAAGCTCAGAATGATTACGGAATGTCCGGTAATGATAAATGCGGAACTTGCGTTATGAGCAGCTGTCCGTCCGGAACAACTTCGGCTCCGGCCAGCGGATGTCAAATTTGCGAAGTTAGCAGCAGACTGGTAAATGGCACTAAGTGTTACAAATGCCACAGCATGTCAACTGATTATAAAACTCAAACGCAGATTGACTCTACATACAGAAGAAACTTAGCCGGTTCTTGCTATCACTTTAATTCCAAACAAGCAGCTGACAACACAGTATGTTACAATGTTACGGAAAGTGAATGCGGCACTGATCAATACAAAGGTAAAGCAACCGTCAACGGCCAGATGGCTTGTCAGTGCGTTAATTATGCATACACTTTTGTAACAACAGACGGCAAAGAAGAAGTCAATCTTAATTTTCCGGCAACCGGCGGTACTAGCAGTGTAGGGATAAGTTCGGCAAGGAGTGCTACATATTATGGCGGTGGTTTCAGTGAAGGAATTTATTTTTCGTCTCGAAATACTGAAGGCAGCGGTTTAAGTGTTAGCACATCTGGTAACGTAACAACAATATCCGCTCCTAAAAATGAGGATCAAACCACGGATAAAACTTATACCGTACAACTTATCCAACAGTATTCAAACAAAGTAATTACCATCCATGTAAAAGTGGCTCATGATGCTTGTCCGAATGATTATAAATTTGATGATAAATGTGAGCAAACCGGTTGGAGAACAAAAACCGATAACAGAACATCTACCACTGGTAAAGCGTGCTATAAGTGCTATAATGATAATTGCTCGACAGGGTTTACCAAGGGAACAACTCCGACTAACGGCAACTATGATACCGAGACAACACCGTATGGCTCTAACTGCTATAAAGCAAAGCCGGATGATTGCCCGAGCGGATATACCAAGGGTTCAACTCCGCTGCCGACAAATCACTATAACACCAGCACCACGCCATTTGGTAGCAACTGCTATCAGCAGATATCGGATGATTGCACATACGGTTCTCTGAATCCGGGGTACTGCCCGTATGGCCGGAGTTATGTAGGTAAATCAACTTTAGGCAATGATTGCTATGAATGCGATTCGCCGTCTTATTGGTGGGATGACGATGACGACGATGACGACGACGATGACGATGATGATGGTTGCCCAGCCGGTGAAACAATGACTACACACGCAGGTTGCTGTAAATGGGGTGAATTATATCATACTAGTGGATATTATAGCTGCTGCGAGTGCGGTTCAGATTCCGATTGCCCTAGTACAGGCATCCATGGTACGTATATTGGATGTGTCGGTTGTGAATGTGAGGGCTATTAATCTCAATCAGACAGGTTAATATACCCAATCCATAATCAGGTACAAATATAAAACAAAGGGAGGTGGTTTTATCCTCCCTTTTTTGTTGCATCTTGCGGATTCTTATGCTATACACCTCATCTGAGGTATAAACATGGCTGATGATGATAAATATAAAAGATGTCCGGAATATTGTCCGTTTTTGAAGGCTAACGGCACGTTTTGTGAATTGTTTCGCCGACCGCTGCAAACTGTTCAAGGAATATCACAAAAATGCGAAGAATGTAAAAATCCGGAACAGCGTAAAAGTTCTTATAAAGCACTCGGATTGTCTGTAGATGCTCGTGAACAGATATGGCAAAAAGCAATCTTGAAATATAACGAGATAGAACTGGGTAAAAAACGTGAAGAAGAAGGTGTGCGCAAAAAATTTGCGGCTCTTTTGGAAGATAAATACGGAGCACGTCCTCCGCTTGAAGGTAATGCGTTCTTAAAGAATTTGATAATCAATCTTTATATGGTGCTTGATGCCACCGAGCGCAGTATGATGGCGGCCATCTTAAACGGGCGCAACGGCGATAGATTGATTGAAGCCATTGAACGTGCGCCCAAAGATGAAACTTTACTGCGTAATTTTCGCCGTGAACTTGATGGGCAATTTCAAGAGCATCAGCTGGAAATTAAACGAGAACAGCAGCAAAGAGACAATATAAATCAGCGTATTTAAAATATTTGTTGTATTTTTGTCAAATTGGTTTATAATCTATATAAATCAAAGGAGCAATGATAATGACAGTTGAGACATTACTTACCAGAACCAAAGACAATTGTGTTATCGCATTTACCGTTTACTTTGGCAATGCGGCTGAAAAAACGCGCTTAAAACACGAGTGCGAAAACTTGTGCCGAAACCTGAATTATAATGAGTTTAACAGCAATATGCTGCGCTCGCACGGGATATCCTTTGATGCCGACAATACCAATTTTTTACACAAAGAAATTTCCGGATATCATTATCGCAAAGACCGTGCAAACTTTCGTAATGATATGCGTACCGATCCGCCGGCACAAACAAACACGTTGTCCCTATCCTACCGGCTTACCGATGATGAATTTCCGGAGATGTTAAAGAATCTCGGTTTTAAAATCACACCGGTTGATAAGGCGTATAATGTGCGCTATAATCCTTCTCAAGGAAAGTTTGAGGCAGAAAATTTTGTAAGTACTACAGCAACTGTTTATTCAGATGACCGTAAAATAGAAATAGTCCGTAATCATTTTCGTTTTTCGAGTGCCGATTATCGCCGCTTAAACGAACTAAAAAATGATTTTTTTAATGCAAGGCAAAGCAATCCGCACTTAAGCATGTCATCTTATGTAAGCGCAATTCCGGATTTACGCGACAGAGCCTTATTTGATTTTTATGCCCGCGAAAAAAGTAAAGTGGACAATCGCCGGACGACAATAGCTCACGAAATCAAGCATATTAAAAACGCTGTGTTACGAGACGGTTTAAACCTTAAGTCAAATAACAAACGCTTAAGCGTTGAAAATTATTACCGTATTGCCGTAGAAAACGAGCGTAGTGCGTATTTAGAAGAACTTGTGCAGAATATTAATGAGTATTTGCAAAAAGGTAATTATAACGATTTTTCGATGTTTTATGTTAATAATGCGGATTTTGTTGCTGAGCTGAAGCGCTTGCGTACACCGGCCGAACGTTTGGCATACGTGCGAAATTGGCCGCAATTGCTGGCAGTAAAAATGCGTGATTTTAACAGTAATTATTTGGATAAATACTTTAATCAGTTTAAGCAAATAACCGAATCGAGTATTGAAAATGCACCGCTCAATGCGCAGCCTGACAATGACGATGCAGAGTTCAAAAAATTGCGCTCGCTATTTTATAATTATCAGATTTATAATCCGGCGTCACATAGTATGGAATCCGTGAATTTGGCGGATTATCTTACTGCTGATTTGGAGATAAGTATCAATGATAGAGTGCGTCGTGAAATTATTGAACCGCAGCAAAATTGTTTGAATAGGCAGTTAAGCGATTTTGCCAGCGATAAAGCTGCCGGAAACATAAATCCGGAATTGATTGAGCCGGCAAAAGCACTAATGCGCGGAGGATTGCAAAGCAGCGAGTTTATAAACGAAGTGGATAATTTTCGTGTCTCTTCTTTGTATGAAGATGATGGTAATTCATTTCCGCAGCCGACAGCACCGTCGATTCCCAGCGATCATGCTCAATGGAGCAACAATTTGCAGCAATATTGGAGTAATACTGTCGGATATACCGAACTCGCCAAGAATAATGAAGAATATAAGTTTAAGATTAATGGTGCAACAGTACGGTACTCTTCGGATAAAGATGTTCAGGTTAGTCAAAATGCAAATTACCAGTTGTATGTCAAGTTATTGAATGAACCGAGCAAACAGAATGCTCCGATTGAATTTTTGGAGACGCTGCGCAAAGAACAAAAACTGCTTCTTTATATTGCCTGTATCAATAACGGACGCAAACCTATCGGAGCAGTTCCGACAGATTTTTCGGATATTGAAAATTTGCAAGGCATAGCTCCGGCAGAAATAAATAAATTCCGCCATCGGATGCAGCAACAATCAGGTGCGGCTCAAAATGCCAATGCGCAAAGCACTCAAACTCGGGCTCAAAAGATGTGTATGCAAAAGACTATGCAAAATACGCGCTAAAAGTCGACCTCGATAAATGAGCAAGAAACTTGCAATTTGCAAAAAAATGATTTACGGTACTCAAAAGAGTAAAACACCTCTCCAGAGTCAAAAAAACAGCCCTTATCGGCATTAGGAGTTTTGGGATAAAAATGGATAGCAAAACAATATATGCTCTGTCGACATTGTTCGGCAAGTCAGGAATAGCGGTCATACGAATTTCCGGAAGCGATGCTTTTTCAGTATTTGATAAATTGACGGATATTGATTCTGCAAAAGCAATAAGTCGCAAAATGTATTATTCGAAGATTTTTGACAGTGTTTCACATGAAACATTGGATAATTGTATGATAGTCGGTTTTCGTGCGCCTAACTCGTTTACGGGAGAAGATACGGTAGAAATCAACTGCCATGGCTCTAAAGCTGTAATTCGCAGTATATTGGAAGCTTTGTCTGCCCTGCCCTCTTTTCGTTTAGCCGAGCCGGGAGAGTTTTCGCGCCGCGCTTTCTATAACGGGAAAATGGATTTAACCGAGGCCGATGGTTTGGCAGACTTAATTGATGCAGAAACTAAAATTCAGCAAAAAACAGCGTTACGCCAAATGGGAGGAACACTGTTCAACCTCTATAATTCATGGCGCGAAGAACTTGTGGCAATGCAAGCGTATTTGGAGGCTTTTATTGATTTTCCGGATGAAGAAATTCCTGAGGACACTGTTTTTAAAATTGAAAACACCGTATTTAAATTGATGGAGCAAATATCCGATCATATTGAGGATAATAAGATTGAGGAACGACTGCGCGATGGGTTTCAAGTAGTTATATCCGGTCCGACCAACGCCGGTAAATCAAGTTTGATAAATGCACTGGTTAAAAGAAATGTGGCTATAGTTTCCGATATTGCCGGAACAACTCGTGATGTTATTGATGCGTACGTTGATATAAATGGTTTTCCGGTTATATTTTCCGATACGGCCGGATTGCGTGAATCATCGGACATTATAGAGCAATTGGGCGTGAAGCTGGCTCAAGAAAAAGTTGCCGCGGCCGATTATAATATTTTCTTGTTTGATGCAGAAAACACTTCACCGGATATTTTTGCTCAATATTGTAAGCAAAACAGTCACTATTTATTGGTGGCAAATAAGGCAGATAAGATTTCAAACTTTCGCAAAAACGAGCTCGAGGCGCAGGGGTGCATTGTCATCTCCGCTAAAAATAATGAAAATATTTCTGCAATTTCCAATCGTTTATCTCAATATTTTGATTCGATATATCAACAAAGTTCTGCATCTCTGATTACCCGACATCGCTATAAAGAGTCTCTTAAGGAATGCTTGGATAACTTGCAAAGGTTTAATTTGCAAAAGAATATTGAACTTGCTGCCGAAGATATTCGCTTGGCTTGTCGTGCCATAGGTAAAATTACCGGTCGCGTTGAGGTTAATGAAATACTCGATAAGATATTTAGCAGTTTTTGTATTGGAAAATAACACTGTATTTAAAGAAATTGAATCAAATTTTTAACTTTCTTTAATAAGATTTTGAAAAGACTCGTCAAATTTTGAATGTATGAGCAGTGTATTTAAATAAATATATTTGATTTTTGTTTGCAATTTAAAATGACTTGTTTTATGTTAGGCGCAGTTTAAAAGAGGTGAAAATGATCGAGCAAACAGATGTAATTGTGGTCGGCGGTGGTCATGCCGGCTGTGAAGCAGCTGCTGCAGCTGCTCGCATGGGTGTAAATACCCTGCTTATAACACATAAAATTGATAAGATAGGTGAAATGTCATGCAATCCGGCAATAGGCGGCTTGGGCAAAGGGCACTTGGTGCGTGAAATTGATGCTTTAGACGGATTGATGGCTCGCGTGATTGACAAGGCCGGTATCCAGTTTCGTATGCTGAACTTATCTAAGGGACCTGCCGTTCGCGGACCGCGTGCGCAAGCCGATCGCTCGCTATATAAAAAATTTATGCTCGATGAATTACGTAAAATCAATAAGTTAGATATAATGGAAGCGTCTGTCGAGGGGCTAATTATAGAAAAAAATCATATCTCCGGCATAGTGTTGTCTGATGGCAGAAAAATTTCTGCTGCAGCCGTTGTTCTTACTACAGGTACTTTTTTAAATGGAATAATGTTTACCGGCCATCAAACGTCTGAAGGCGGACGTATCGGTGACGAGTCATGTAAGGGAATAACACCGTATTTAAAACAGGCCGGACTGACATTGGGGCGGCTGAAAACAGGCACTCCGGCTCGTCTTAACGGTAAAACGATTAATTGGGAAATTTTGGCGAAACAAGCAGGCGACGAATTGCCTCAAGCCTTTTCATTTTTAACTGATAAAATCACGAATCCGCAGATTGAGTGTGGAATAACCTGCACAAATGAATCAACACATAAAATTATTCGAGAAAACTTTTCAAAATGCGCGCTTTTTTCGGGTTTGATTACCGGTCGTGGCCCGCGCTATTGTCCGAGTATCGAAGATAAGTTGGTGCGTTTTGCCGATAGAACGTCGCATCAGATATTTTTGGAACCGGAGGGTTATGACACTGATGTTGTATATCCTAATGGTATTTCGACTTCATTGCCGGCTGATGTGCAAGATGCCTTTATTCATACAATGATGGGCTTGGAAAATGTGGAAATTCTGCGTTACGCCTACGCTATTGAATATGATTATGTTGATCCGCGGGAATTAGACCATTGTTTGCAAACCAAAAAGGTAAAAGGATTATATCTGGCCGGACAAATTAATGGTACAACCGGATACGAAGAAGCAGCAGCGCAAGGACTGTTGGCTGGAATTAACGCGGCATTGAGCGTTGCAGGCGGCGAACAAGAATTTTATATAGATCGCAGTCAAGGATATATCGGAGTCATGGTGGACGATTTGATTACCAAAGGCGTTGATGAACCATATCGTATGTTTACATCGCGCTCTGAGTACCGCTTAGTGTTGCGGGCTGATAATGCTGATATGCGTTTGACTGAATTGGGGTATAAAATCGGCTGTGTGAGCGAAGATAGATACAGCGTATTTAAACAAAAAAAACAAGCAATTGAATCTTTTGATATGTATTGCAGGTCTGTTCCGGTACCTTTTTCTGAAATAGAGAAGCAAGGTTTGAGTGTTAAGCATAATGGCAAAAAGACACTGAAAGATGTTATGAGTTACCCTGATGTTTCACGTGAAACAATGTGCAAAATTGATTCTAAAATCAATGAGATTGATGATAAAATTTATGAACAAGTTGAAATTGATGCAAAGTATTCGGGGTACATAAAGCGTGAATATGAGGATATTGCTGTGTTTAAACGCGATGAAAATCTAAAAATACGTGAAGATATTGATTACACCAAGATAGGCGGACTCTCAACCGAAATGATCCATCGCTTTTCAACAGTTCGCCCTAAAACTATCGGAGAGGCCTCGAGAATCACCGGCGTGACTCCGGCTGCCATAACAGCATTATTGGGATATATTAAAAATGCTTAGCGTTCAAAATTATTCATATCATAATCACACCGATTTTTCTGACGGCATAGATTCTCTTATCGCCATGGTTAAGCGAGCTAAAGAAATCGGCTTTGCCGAACTTGGTATCAGCGATCATTTAATTGTCCACAAAAATATGTATCAAAGTCCGAGTTGGGCTGATATGCAGCAAAAAAGTGCGGCATATATATATAATGCAGATTTTAAAAGTATATTGGATAAGTATCGTTATCACTGTGATGAAATACGCCGGCTTTCACGTAGCGAAAATTTCAAACTCTATGTTGGTTTTGAGGTCGATTATTTTACCTACGATGGCTGGGAAGAAGAATTTAAATGGTTTGTATCACAATTGGATTATGATTATTTGCAGAGCGGAAATCATTTTTTTTGCAACGAGAGCTGTGAAAAAATTATAAATATGGCAAACTTCTTACTGCTATGCCAAGATAATCAATTGCAATATAAATATATTGCGCAGCATTTTTCTATATTAAAAAAAGCGGTAGAAAGCAGAATGTTCAAATTTCTCGCTCATTTTGATTACTTAAAACGATTTTGCGGAAATGCTTATAGATTTGATCTCTTTAAGAATGATATTGCTGTAGTGTTAGATGGCTTACAGCAAACGCAAACAGCGCTGGAGGTTAGTACTAAAGGATTGCGAAAAGCCGGAGAACTCTACCCAGGTGCGGAAATTTTGCAAGAAACTGCCAAACGCGATATAGCAGTTATTATCAATGATGACGCGCATTGTGCAGCCGAACTGGGAATGAGCTTTGATAAAGCTGAGGCTGAGCTCGTAAAATATGGTATCACCAAGCGTTTAAAATTTTAGTTTAATAACCGAGATATTTTGTTGCAAATTTAAAAGAATCTCTCATACTATTCTGAGAGGATAAAATGGATATAAATTTTGAATTGCAAAAATATGCTGTTTCACGTGAAACAATCCAAAAATTAAACAATTTTGTGGAAATTCTTCGCGATTGGAATAATAAGATGAATCTGGTCAGTAAAAATTCTATGAATGACGTTTGGGAACGTCATGTTTTGGATTCGTTGCAATTGCTGGATTATATTCCACAAAATGCAAAGCACTTGGTCGATATTGGCAGCGGAGCAGGATTTCCGGCTGTCGTGCTGGCGATTGCTATGCAAGAAAAAATGCCACAAACTAAAATAACAATGGTTGAAAGTATTACTAAAAAAACGGTGTATTTAAACGATGTGTCGCAAAAATTAGGTTTATCGAATGTTGAAATTGAAAATAATCGTGTTGAAAATATTGTATTTAAAAGTGTTGATGTTGTTACGGCACGTGCAGTTGCTGCTTTGGATATTTTGTGCGGGTATGCCTATAAAATAATCGGTAAAAGCGGTAAATTGCTCTTTTTGAAGGGTAAAACATATGAACAAGAACACGCCGTGGCGTGTCAAAAATGGGGCTATGATTTAACTGTTTATCCAAACAAATACTGCGGCGATGGTGTGTTGATGGAATTGTGTAATTTGAGGAAAAAACAATGAAGATAATTTCGATAGCAAACCGCAAAGGCGGAGTTGGTAAGACTACCACAACAATTAATATAGCCACAGCATTGTCAGCTATAAATAAAAGAGTGATGGTAATTGATTTTGATCCGCAGGGAAATGCCACAACGTCATTGGGAATAGCCAAAAAGAAAAATCAGTATTCATCATACAGTGTTCTGACCGGAGGCTGCAAGGCGGCAGAAGCTATAGTGCATACTGATATTCCACGGTTCGATATAATGCCGTCATCACCTGATCTGGCTGCGGCCGAAATAGAGTTGGTGGACTTATCGGATCGTGAGTTTGTATTAAAAAAAGCACTGCAAAACTTGGCACAAAATTATGACTATATACTCATCGATTGCCCGCCGTCCTTAAATCTAATAACCATCAATGCTCTTGTTTGTTCTGACTCGGTGATTGTCCCTTTGCAGTGCGAATTTTTGGCACTTGAGGGGTTGGCAGATTTGATTAAGAATATTAATGCGATAAAGAGAAATTTTAATCCTAACTTAAAATTACAGGGAATTATTTTGACAATGTTCAGCCGTCAAAATAATTTGAGCAAAATGATTGAGGCAGATGTGCGTAAATACTTCGGCGATAAAGTTTATCGCACCGTTATTCCGAGGTGCGTTCGCATTGCTGAAGCACCGTCATTCGGAAAACCGATTTTGGTATATGATTTTAAGAGTACCGGCGCTCAAGCATATATTCAGCTGGCAAAAGAGTTTTTAATGCGTGAAAAGGAGGCGTAGATGAACGCAAGCAATAAAAAATTTGGTTTAGGCAGAGGTATAGAAGCCTTATTGGGAGACGACGAACTGAATTTTAATGACATTGATGGCGATGATAAAATTGCAAATAACACTGTATTTAAAGATTTGGATACAGATATTTCGGAAGCTGCGGTTGATAATATAATGCCATGTCAGTTTCAGCCGCGAACAGCGTTTGATGAGGAATCTCTGCAATCATTAAGTGAGTCCATCAAGGAAAAAGGCGTGTTGCAGCCGCTCTTGGTAAGAAAACAGGGTTTGCATTATGAGATTGTTGCCGGAGAGCGCCGTTGGCGTGCCGCACAGAAAGCCGGATTAAAAACCGTTCCGATCATTATTAAAGAATTATCGGATCAAGAAACATTGGAAGTTGCGTTGATAGAAAATCTGCAGCGCGAAAATTTAACTCCGATTGAAGAGGCGGAGGGATTTAATAAACTTATGCAAGAATATGAGTATACGCAAGATGCTTTAGGTAAAGTTATCGGCAAATCACGCAGTTATGTTGCCAATAGCCTTCGTTTGCTTGTCTTGCCGGCGGATGTTAAACAAATGCTGAATGATGGTTTGCTGACGGCAGGTCATGCGCGCGCTCTTGTCGGTTTGCCGGCGGCTTCTGAAATAGCAAAAAAAATTGTAACCAAAGGTTTGAATGTGCGTCAGACTGAGCAGCTTATCGTCGACATCAAAAACAAAAAAACAAAGCCTGAAAAGATAGCTGATAGGGATTTGTTGCAAATAATTGCCGATTTGGAACGTAAATTAAGCCTAAAAGTCAAAATTAATGCTGGAAAAAACGGAAAAGGTAGTGTAACATTAAAATATAACAATCCGGCGGAGCTGAGCTCTATACTGGATATTTTGGAACAACGCTGATTTTATAAGGAGAAGAAAATGCCTACAATCTTGGAAATGATGTTGGAAAATTGCAAAAAAGCCGGATATCACCCGACTGCAAATATTGAAAAAATCGCCAAAGCTAAAAATATGATGTTTGGCGAAAGCGAATGGCGTCGTTGCCCATGTGATGGGCAAAACGAAAAAAGATACTGCATTTCCGATTTATGCCGCAGCGATATTGAACGTGATGGTATTTGCCATTGTCGTTGTTATCAAAAATCAGGTACTGACAACGGATAAATTTTTATATGGAATTTATGAATGAGGGATCCCAAGTTTATACATTTGCGGGTACACACGGCGTATTCATTATCGCTGGGAGCCATAACTGTTAAGGATCTTGTTCATAAATTACATGATTTAGATGTGCCGGCCTGTGCGATTACTGATAGAGGGAATCTGTTTGGGGGTAAAGCATTTTCCAAATTTGCATCTGATGAAGGGATTAAGCCGATACTCGGCTCAGAGTTGAGTTTACATAACGATGATTCAGAGAATCTATCAATCTCCAAAGGCAATGAACTTGAGCCTAAAAGATTGATTTTGCTGGTGCAAAATCAGGAAGGCTACAGCTCACTTATGAAACTGTATCGCCGCTATTATATGGATAATACCGAAAACAGTATTTATCCGCAAATTAAAATGGAGAATTTACGGGAATTTAATCGTGGTCTGATTTGCCTTACCGGCGGCTATGACGGACCGATAGGAGATTTGATTTTACAAAACAGACTTGCCGATGCCGAAAAGAAATTGCTCGAATTAAAAGAGATTTTTAATGATAGGTTATATGTGGAAATTTCGCGGGTAGGGTATGCCGAAGAGCAAGCAACCGAAGCACCCTTTTTGGAACTGGCATTTAAACATGAAATCCCGCTGGTGGCAACAAATGATGTATTTTTCTTTGATGAGGATATGTATGAGGCACATGATGCTTTGGTTTGTATTGCTGCCGGAGAATATGTAGAAGAAGAAAATCGCCGCAAATACCTGCCGACAAATCGTTGGCGCAGCGAACAGGAAATGGTCGAGCTCTTTGCTGATATTCCGGAAGCTGTTGAAAATACGGTAAAAATTGCTGAAAGATGCAATTATTTATCTAAAAAAGTCGAGCCTTTGTTGCCGATATTTATTTGTCCGGACGGAAAAACGCAGGATGAGTTTATTACCGAAGAAGCGTATAAAGGCTTACACGAGCGTATGGAAGCGCAGGTTTATACACCGGAAACAACACCGGAAGAGCGATTGGCGATTGATGAAGAATATTACGCGCGCTTGGAATATGAACTCAGCGTAATTAAGAAAATGGGCTTTCCGGGATATTTTCTCATCGTGTCTGATTTTATTCGCTGGTCTAAAACACATGGTGTGCCAATTGGGCCGGGGCGCGGTTCCGGTGCCGGTTCTATTGTGGCATGGTCGCTTAAAATTACGGACTTGGATCCGATTCGGTTGGATTTGCTTTTTGAACGTTTTTTGAATCCGGAACGCGTAAATATGCCGGATTTTGACGTCGACTTATGTCAGGAAAATCGTCATAAAACCATTGAATATGTGCAGGAAAAATACGGTCACGAAAAAGTGGCGCAGATTATAACATACGGCAAGTTGCAATCTAAAGCGGTGATTCGTGATGTGGCACGTGTTTTGCAAATGCCGTATAGTCAAGCAGATAAAATTTCCAAGATGATACCACCCGGCTCCGGTGGTAAAAATCCGACACTGCCGGAATCATTGGAACTTGTGCCGGAATTACGGCAGTTACGCGACAGCGATCCACAGATTAATAAATTGTTTGAGATAGCTATTAAACTTGAGGGATTATATCGCAACTCCGGTATGCACGCGGCCGGTGTGGTTATCGGTGACCGTCCGCTCGATGAATTGGTGCCTTTGTATAAGGACCCGCGCGCCGATATGCCGGTAACACAATATGACATGAAGTTTGTGGAAGAAACCGGTTTAATTAAGTTTGACTTCTTGGGTTTGAAAACCCTAACCGTCATTGAGCGCGCTGTGGAATGGGTAAAGAAAATACACGGGATTGAATTGAAAATGGCCGAAGTGCCACTTGACGATGCCGATACTTATAAAATTTTGCAGGAAGGCAATACCAGTGCTGTATTCCAGTTTGAATCCGCAGGTATGCGTGATGTTATGAAGCAAATAAAACCGGACCGTTTTGAAGATTTAATTGCGGTTATTTCATTGTACCGTCCGGGGCCGATGGCTAATATTCCAACCTTTATCAATCGCAAGCACGGCATTGAAAAAATAGAGTATTTGCACCCTGATTTGGCACCGATTCTTGATGAAACCTACGGGATTATGGTGTATCAGGAACAAGTGATGAAAATTGCCCAAGTGCTCGGCGGATATACACTCGGCGGTGCCGATAAATTGCGTAAGGTTATGGGTAAAAAAATGGTGGCGGAAATTCCGCACCAGCGAGAAATGTTTACCGAGGGTGCCACCAAAAAAGGAATAGATCCTAAAATTTCCGGAGCGATTTTTGACCAGATGGCCAAGTTTGCCGAATATGGTTTTAATAAATCGCACGCTGCCGCATATTCGCTGATATCTTACCAAACAGCGTATTTAAAAGCCCATTATCCGGTGGAGTTTATGTGCGCAGTTATGGATTTTGATATTACCAATACCGATAAAATCGCATTTTATACCGATGAAGTGCGGAAGATGGGATTCAAAGTTTTGCCGCCGGATATAAATTACTCCGATGCGTTATTCAAAGTAGAGGACGGCAATATTCGTTTTGCCCTTGCCGGAATCAAAAACGTTGGCGAAGCCAATATGAACGCAATCGTTGAAGAACGTGGGCAGAACGGTGTATTTAAAAATCTGTCTGACTTTATTCATCGGGTTGATATCAAGCAAATCAACCGCCGACAGATGGAGCAACTGGTAAAAGCCGGAGCTTTTGACGGTTTGGAACAAAACAGAGCAAAATTATATAATAATATCGATACGATTTTGCGCCATATTGCCGCAGCGTGCGAAACAAAAAGCAGTGCACAGGCTTCACTGTTCGGAAATCAGGAATTGGCGGCTGAAGTAAAACTGGATAACACAGGAGGTTGGTCTGACTTAGAGAAGTTGCAGTATGAATCTGAAGCCATTGGCTTCTATTTATCTGCGCATCCCTTGGATGTTTATAAGGACAGCGTTGAAAGATTGGGTATCAAAAAATATACGGACGCAGTAAAAGGTATCAAAAACGGTGATAAGGTGTTGGTTAATCTGGCCGGTTGTGTGCAGAGCCTGCAAAAGCGCATTGGTAAAACCGGTAAAGAATACGGAATATTGCGGGTAAGCGATACATCTTCGGCTTTTGACGGTTTTGTGTGGAGCGATATGCTGCCGGCGGCAAAAGAGGCGGTGGCACAGGGTGTTCCACTGTTTTTGAGTGCCAAAATAGAGAAAAAAGATGATGATACTCCGCTCCGTATTAATTTTGATATTGTACGCACACTTGACGAGCAGATTACCTACAACTCCAAAGGTTTGGTAATCGGTATATCCGATGTGGCAGCAGTGCGTCCGATCAGAGAAATGCTGTCACACGAAGATTACGGACCTTATAAAATATATATAGTACCGGAACTTGATGACTGGGATGTACGTATACAATTAAAAAACAGTTATGCGTTGGATAATGGTAAATTGATGACAGCTATTCGTGCTATATCCGGTGTAACTTTGGTTAAGGAATTGTAAGATGGGCAATGATAATCAATATACATTTTTGAGAGTTTGTCGAACATTCTTAAAAGCAATTTTGCACACTTTTGTGCAATGGAGAATGTTTATCGTTTATGCCGCGTCGCTGACGTTTTTGAATGCTCTGTTTGGTCGTTGGACTTATTCCTGCAATACGGATATAAAATATTGGTGCTCTTTTGCTCCGGAGAACAGATATATTTTTATAATATATTTGTTATTTTACTGCGGAGCGGTGTTTTATCTCTTTGCTTCTTTTATAACAGACTTTAAGAACAGTGTATTTAAAGATACTCTTTTTAAGCCTCGTGATATGTTATGTTGTGTTTACTATAAAATGCGTATGACATTGTTGCTGTTTATTTTTACTGTCAGCTTAATTCTGGCACTGAGCGGAGCTATATATATAATTCAGAAGCCGGCAGATCCGGATTTCATAATAGAATTTTGCTGGTTCCTTCTGACCTTTTCTTTGTTGCTCTGGCCGCTATTTATGATACGCTGTTGTGCATGTTTTGCATATTATCTGCAAACGGGTAGGTTAGAAATAAAAAAAGTATTTAGCAACACTTCAGGTCGAACACATGTCAGCATAGTTTGGTTTATGCTGCTCATGATGACTCTGCTGATATTGAATATGCGCTTTATGTTTGATGCAATTTATGTCGAACAGCATTACAATTATTTATTTACAGCTGTTGCAGTAGAATTTCTCGGCAGTGTGTTTAAGTTTATATGCTTGGCATTGTATCTTTTGCTCTTTTATTCTCAATATGTGCAAATGGAAAAGAATTCGGCAGAAAAAAATATGGTCTTGGCAAACGATGACAATGCATCGGGCAGCCTTGCCATAACACCAACATTATACAATGCATTGGGTAAAAAGAAAAAACATAAGATAAAGTCAAAAGCTGTAAGCCGGAAGAAAAGGAACTGATATTTATTATCATGATGTTAACAATAAAATATATGCTGAAATCGAAAAAAATGCTGTCCGATGATTTTATCCACGATATGTAAAATTTTATCATAAAGATAGTGAAAAGTAAATTTTTATGCTTTAGTATACACTTAACCGGTCAGAGGAACGTAGGTTGCTTTGATCATAGTTTAATTTTTAAAAGGAAGGAAAAATGTTTAGCAAAGCAAAAATTTGTAAGGTTGTGTTATCAGCCTTGACTGTATTGTTTTCTGCTGTAAGCGTTGCTTCCGCTTCGGAACTTGATTTGGTTATTCCGAATTTGGCGGATGCAACATACAGCATATTCGGTCATGATTCTATATTTAATCAGCCGATTACCGGTAACTTTCTGCTTTTGTGTGGTATGGGTATTTGCCTGCTCGGAATGATTTTCGGTTTGTGGGAATTTTTCAGTATCAAAAAAATGCCGGCTCACGAAGCCATGTTAAAGGTATCTGAAACGATTTATGCCACTTGTACGACATACATGAAGCAACAAGCTAAATTGCTGTTTGTTCTTGAGTTGTTTATCGGCGCATGTATTGTTTATTATTTTGCCGGCTTAAACCATACACCATTGCCGCAAGTTGCCATTATCTTGTTATGGTCAATTTTGGGTATTTTAGGTTCGTTTACGGTTGCATGGTTCGGTATGCGGATTAATACTTATGCCAATTCCCGTACTTCTTTTGCTTCCTTAAAAGGAAATGCTTATCCTGTAATGCACTTACCGCTTCGCTCCGGTATGTCCATCGGTGTATTGCTGATTTGCGTTGAATTGATTATGATGATGTTCATTTTGGTATTCGTTCCGCGCGAAACGGCCGGCGCTTGCTTTATCGGCTTTGCTATCGGTGAATCTCTGGGGGCATCGGCTTTACGTATTTGCGGCGGTATCTTTACCAAAATTGCCGACATCGGCGCCGATTTAATGAAGATTATCTTCAAAATTGACGAAGACGATGCACGCAACCCTGGCGTTATTGCCGACTGCACCGGCGACAATGCCGGCGATTCTTGCGGCCCGACTGCCGATGGCTTTGAAACATACGGCGTAACCGGAGTAGCTCTTATCAGCTTTATCGTATTGGCTGCCGGTAACTTCTTTACCGCTGACGGGGCTTTGGCTTCCGACATCCATGCTCAACAGTTGCAGGCGCGCTTGATTACATGGATTTTTGTAATGCGCATTTTGATGATTATCACATCGGTATTCTCTTATGCCATTAATGGTTTCTTCTCTAAGCTGATTTACGGTAATTCCAAAGAGTTTGATTTTGAAAAACCGCTAACCAGCCTGATTTGGATTACTTCCATTATATCCATTGCCGTAACTTTTGCCGCTTCTTATTTCATGTTACCGATTAGAAGCTTTGGTCCGAATATATGGTGGGAATTGTCGGTAATCATCAGTTGCGGTACATTGGCTGCAGCCATTATTCCTGAATTTACAAAGATATTTACTTCATCTAAGTCTAAGCATGTTCAAGAAGTTGTAAACGCCAGCCGTGAAGCTGGTGCGTCCTTAAACATCTTATCAGGTATCGTATCCGGTAACTTCTCCGGTTTCTGGCAAGGCATTGTTATTGCCGGTTTAATGAGTTTGGCATATGCTACCGCATCCGGCCATTTGGCTGATATGATAGCGGGTTTCTTCGGTTATGATGTTTTGCCTCAATCGCATATCGGTGCAATTATGATTTATCCGACAGTATTTGCGTTTGGGTTGGTTGCCTTCGGCATGCTCGGAATGGGACCGGTTACAATTGCCGTAGACAGTTATGGTCCGGTTACCGATAATGCTCAGTCCGTATTTGAATTGTCGCAGATTGAAAGCATTAAAGGTATCAAGAAAGAAATTAAGAAGGATTACGGTTTTGAACCTGATTTTGAACATGGCAAGCACTTGCTTGAAGCCAACGATTCGGCAGGTAACACCTTTAAGGCCACTTCCAAGCCGGTGCTGATCGGTACGGCCGTAATCGGTGCCACTACAATGATTTTCTCAATCATTTTGCTGTTGCATCTTGAATTGAATTTGATTGATGCCCGCGTATTAATCGGTTTGATTTTGGGCGGTGCCGTGATTTACTGGTTCTCCGGTGCGGCGATCCAAGCTGTTTCCACCGGTGCTTATCGTGCCGTAAACTACATTAAAGAGCACATTAAGCTTGATACCAAAAAAGCGGCTTCGGTTGAAGATTCCAAGACGGTTGTGAAGATTTGCACGCAATATGCGCAAAAAGGTATGTTCAATATCTTTATCGTAATTTTCTCGTTTGCGATTGCGTTTGCGTTCTTCGGTCCGGAATTGTTCGCCAGCTACCTGATTTCCATTGCTATTTTCGGCTTGTATCAGGCGCTTTATATGGCCAATGCCGGCGGTGCATGGGATAACGCCAAAAAGGTGGTTGAAGTTGATTTGAACGAAAAAGGTACACCGTTACACGATGCTTCCGTTGTCGGCGATACGGTGGGCGATCCGTACAAAGATACAGCTTCGGTTGCCTTGAACCCGATTATTAAATTTACCACCTTGTTCGGCTTGTTGGCAGCAGAAATGTCGGCAAAAGTATCGGAAGAAAATCCGAACCTTGCCTTAGGCATTGCCTGTGCCTTCTTGGCCATCGGTTTGGTATTTGTATGGCGTTCATTCTACGCTATGCGCATTGAAGCCAAAAAAATGGATTAAGTCGTTGACTAATTCGTTTTAGTTTGTTAGAACGGCGGCATTATCACGATGTCGTCGTTCTTTTTTATAAAGGAGTTTGTTATGCTTAATTCTGCGCTTGAATTTATAAAAAGCTTTAATATAACGCAATTTACCGGAGCGTTTATCGTTTTGTTCGCTATTATAGACATTATCGGCACTTTGCCGATTGTGATGAATTTGCAACGCAACGGCCGCATTGTCAGCGCCTCTCGCGCCAGTATCATATCGTTTATTTTGTTTGTCGGGTTTATGTATATGGGAGAGGCTTTTTTGGGGTTGTTCAGCCTTGATTTATCTTCATTTGCGGTTGCCGGTTCAATTATCATTTTTGTGATTGCCATGGAGATGGTGTTGGACTTGGAGATTTTTCGTTCCAATAATGCCACCGGAAACGATGCCACTTTTACACCGGTGGTGTTTCCGCTGATAGCCGGTGCCGGTTCTTTTACGACCTTACTGTCGATTCGTTCGCAGTACTCTGATTTTAATATTCTGTTGGCGGTGCTGGCAAACGTAATCATTGTTTATTTTGCGCTCAAATCATCGCAAAAGCTCGAAAAAATATTGTCTCCGGGGGTTATCTGCATCTTTCAAAAGGCTTTCGGGATTATTCTTCTTTCCATTTCCGTAAAGCTGTTTACTTCCAACCTGACCATGATTGTCGAAAACATCTCCAAGTGTGCGGAATAACTTTTGCTTGCAATTTTGTTTTGATACGCTAATATAAACCTGTCGGCGAGAGGTCGTCGGCGGAGTGTAACGGCTCCTCTCAAATAAAATAACTCCTCTGCAACGGGGAGCCGATGGAATATATTGAATACATCGGACTGTATTTGAGCAGTCGTTAACTCCCCACCTTAAAGGAATTTAGGGTGGTTTTTTTGTTGTGATATTAACAAAAGAGGAGTTACGCAAATGAAAATAAAGTCTTGCTGTATGGATAAACAAACCATACAAGAAATCGGTCATCAACTATGGCAAATGCGCCAAGAACGCAGAATGTATCTGCATACGGTATCTTTCCAAACCCGCATTCCCGAGAGAGTAATAGAGGGTATGGAAATCGGTAAGTTTATTAAATATTCCGCTTTTCGGTGCCTGATGGAGTTCTATGGCAAAAAAATGCGGATTGTTTTTGAATAAAAGAAAAGCCTCGCTTAGCGGCGGGGCTTTTATCGTTAATAAGGCACTTTTTAGGCTTGTGGAGCGTCCATCTCGAAACCTTCGCTGTCATCCTCCTCGGCGTTGTATTCAATACCCAATTTGGCCAGCATATCGTCATTGATATCTTCACGCTGTGCCACCACCCAATCCGGCACGTTGGCACACGGCGGGAGTTTAGCCAGTTTAGTCATCTTCTTATCCAAATACCAACGCGGCGAATCGGCAATAATCGGCCGGTCAATATGACTTTGCATCAGTACCACTTGCTTTAACATCGGCAAACTCAAAAGTTGAGTCGAGCTGATTACCGGAATACCTTGCAGCTGGTAGTTAACGTTTTTCGCCAGCGGGTTAAAGTCTTTACCAAGTGAACCTTCCGTTCGCGAGAACGAAGAAATACGAACAGTCTTGTTTCCTATCATCTTAGAGAAACGCTGTGCCGTAACCTCGTTGTTCTGCGAAAGAATAACTTTGCAGGCGGTAGTAGAAATCACCGTTTCCAAGTCATCTTTTCCGTATTTACCGGAAATTTGCCCCAAGTCTTGTCCGATTAGGAGGTACGACACTTTTTGACCACGACCTACGGCCGGTCCGTCAATAATGGCCTTCATTTTCGGCATTTGCGGAAACTCGTCGAGCACAAACAGGGCAGGGAACGGTCCCATTTTGCCGTCGGTACGGTTGACGTGATTCGGCGGATTGGAAATCAGATAAGAGCTCATCAATTCAATAAAGGTCGAACTGATAACGCCCAAAGCGCGCGCATCAACTTGGTTAACCGACAAATACACAGAAATAGGCTTCCATTCACCGGTAATCGGGTCTTTCATACCGCGCAAATCCTTAAATTGCAAATCGGAGAAACTGGTACGCGCCTTAACCGCTTGGTTCTTAAATACGTTAATACCGGCAAATGCCGTAGAAAGAATGGAACCGCGCTCCTTATCCGGCGTGTTACTCAAAGTACTCAATTCCGTAATACAGCGCTGAGCATAACCGTAGTTGCGAGCCTCTTTGATAGCTTCTTCCAACATATCGTGCGTCGGGTCAGCCATTGCCGCCATTTGATCGCCTTCATCCAAACGACGTTGAATTTCTTGTGCCGCATTAATTTGCGCCTCAGTAATCCATTCCATAATCATGGCAATGCAGGCTTCACGCCCCATCCACCTTGACGGTAGCAGATTCCACGTACCGATTGGCAGATAGTTTTCCATGGTTAAAGTGCCGTTTTTTAAGTTTTGAATGGCACGCGGAGCTCCCGGATCACGCATATCCTGATAATATCCTTCAAGCACTTCTTTGTCTTTTTCATCAAGTTTGCCCTCATAGATGCGACCGATAAAATAGTCGTTGGCGCGGGCGCGATCACACTTTGAAACCACAAATTGAATAAATCCGGTTAAGGCTGCACGGCCGGTTTGTGACCAGTGCGGGTCGGCACCGCCTTTCGGATCTTCTACCAAAATATTGCACATGGAATCCACATACATATCGCGATCCGGCCCTTGTTCCGGAATACAATTCGGCGACAACGGATTCCAGCTTGGATAATAAATACCTTCACTCGGGTTATCTTCCGCACCCCAGTTAATGATAAATACCGGCCCCACCTTGGCACGTGCACCGGAAGTTTTGTAACAAAGCTCCGGTTTCGGGTCATTAATCACCAAACTCAAGCCCTCCGAGTGGAAAATCGTCGGCATCACCACACCCACGGTTTTACCGGTACCAGGAGGCGCACAGCACAGGGTTGCCAATGTTTCTTTCAAAAGCAAAAACTTGCCGTCAAATTTTCCCACCACTTGGCAGAAACCGTCAAATCCCAATAATGGCATCTTTTTTATATCGCGCAAATCGGCAATTTTGGCTTGACCTTGATAGTTGACTTGGAATTTGTACGGACTGAAAATGGCACTGATGATTATACCGAGTGGAATTGTTATAAAAGGCAGAAGAGGAATCCATAAACTTAAAGAAAATGGTCCGCGGTGATTCCATAATTGTTTCCACCATCTTCCATACATTGTAAACAAATGATTAGGATCATGCATAATAATTGTTAAAAACTTCTGTACCACGGTTGTTGACGACTTAGATAACCCATGACCTACAACATAAGAAAGAGGTAGACTGAAGATAAATAAGATTATGGTGAGACCTATGCAAATAAACAATGTTATCAACATCCATCGAACGGCTTTGTCATATTCTTTCCATTCTTCACCACGATCGTTGGCCATTTTGCTTTACTCCACTTTATTTTATGTTTTTCAAAACGTTGCGTATATTATCCAGTTGTTTTTTAGTTACTTTTTCATCAGCCTCGCTGAGAATCTTAGAAAACAGCTTAATTTCCTTCGGTGCACCGCGATTTATGCGTGTAACCTCAATTCCCATTTCGTTCCATATATCAAACATATCATCAGCATTAATAATATTTGCCATTTGAATAATCACACATGAAGTGATTTTTTGCTCAAATTCGTTTTCATCGAGTGCGGTCTCAATCAGCTTTTTCACATTATTAAGCTTACAAACCGGTGAAACACGATGACTGCTTTCAGAGAACCACAACGGCTCTTCTCCGTTAAACATCTCCTCATCGGCCAACCAATCACCGCTTTCTTTATCGACTAAACATAAGTAGATATCATTTTGTGAAACACCGACAAAGTCAATAAGTGTACCTTTAACCGAAATATTGGTAATAACATCATAATTCTTTTGCAACAATGTTTCATAAACCGGACTGCGTGGCGTATCATTTGTTTTGTTATCCGAATTTCTGGAGCGCCGTTCACTGCTTCTCTCTTCGTCATCGGTATCACGCTGACGTGAACTGCGCCTAGATGTTTCATCAGATTTACGCGAAGATTTGCGCGAAACTTTATCTCTGTTGTCGCGTCGATTCGCACGCGGTGATTCAAAGTTTTCTTCATCTTCATCATTATCTTCGTCGTCATCATCATCAAAGTCGTATTTCGGCTTGGAGTGTTTACTCGGCTGGTTGATTTTCTCTTCATTATCATCCGAATGTTTTTGGGATTTTCTCTCGTTTGTCGGTTTTTTCTTTCCTATATCGGCTTTTTCAAAGGAGTCGATATCCAAATCGAAATCATCATCATCGTCATCGTCAAATTTGAATAATGCGTGGTCAATTGTGGCGGCCACATCAGTCTTTTTCTTAGCCGTAGCCGGAGCCGGCGACTGAGCTACCATCGGAGCCGCATAAGACGAACCGGCAACTGCTGCCGCCATCGGTGCGGAAGTAGCCGAATTGCCGTAATCGGAAATAGGCACTCGCAAAGTATTAATTCCCGTCGGTCGAATCAACTTATATGATTTACGTTTAACCACTCCATAGCGGTTATTGCCTGTAGATACCGACGAAAGAGGCGACTTGTCGCTATATTTTTTATAGAGTGTATACGGAAGCTTTATTATATTCCATATAACTTCTTCCCAAGCCACCATGCATAGTGTCCACCAACCGGTAATCAGCATCGGGAAAAATACAATCATTAAAAGAATAAATGCCCACTCTTTAGGCGCGCGCGGAATCCAACCCGCTTTCCATGTTGTAGCGAATTGATGCCAATGATCAGGCCAGAAAATATCAAAATGCCAATTACACAGCATAATTACGCGAATACCCTCTGTGAAGACAATCCCCCACAGGCATCCGACAATTAGAATTCTAAGAAATACCAATATGGATTTCAACTGCGCACTCCGTAAATTTGCCAATACACTCACTATATTAATAGCACTCAAATATTAAAAAAGTGAATATATTTTTCGTTAATTGTTCGATTCTTGTATTTTCTCAATAATTTCTTTGCGAAAATCAGTAACATTTTCGGATTTGGTTTTTTTCTTTTCTTGATCAAGCCTCTCCTTAATGAACTGATCCAACGATTTTTTTTCTTCTATTTTTAAGTTTTTGATATTAACATCGGGAGCCACATAGCCGTCAAACCCGCTGTTAAAGATTTTGTTGAGCGGCACCGTCAGTAATTTCATATACTTAAAGTGATATAATTTATACCAACCGTAAAAACAAAGCGGCACCACTGATAAAACCATTGCAATGACAATTAAATCCTTGCCCTGCAAGACATTTCCTCTGTTCCAAAAGTTGGACAAACTGCGATAGAACACCGGCGGCGTGGTATGATAAACCAATAGTATAATGAGCTGTACCAAGCCGGCCAGAATGGCCATCCACAAAACACAGGCAACTAACACGCAAATAAAATGAAAAAACTTTTTAATCATCAGCGGCCTTCTCTTGTACCCTGCGGTCTGATTTGCTGCATCTCATGCTTTTTATTTATGCGGTTTTTCATCCTATCGAGATTAATTTTGCGTTTTTTGTTATTCTCTTTGCTTGCGGCGTTTTGTTCTTTTTTCCTTCAATATCTCTATCCCATTGCTGTTCTTTTTTATGTCCGGAATTTTCCTCTCGTGCCGCTTCATCCGGTCCCATTTTGGTGGATTTCTTCGGTTTATTGTTACCTTGCACTTGCGCTCGCTCTCCTTCGCTGGGTGTGCGGTAATGATTGTAGAACTTATCAAACTCGACTTCCTGCGCTTTCATCTGCTGTTCCAGAACTTTTTTCTTGGCCGGATCTTGTTCGGTATGGTATGCACATTGCAAATCTCTCAGAGTCTTACCCTCACAACAGATATCTGCATAATATCCACCCAATTCTTTTGCCGCCGAATTGGCAATCTTAAGTTTTTCTTTAGGCGGGATTTCGGCATCCGGAGCAAGATGATGCTCAACTCGATAATCATTTTCTTTTTGCTTAAATATGACTGAGGTTGTTTCCATCATATCAAACATTTTAATCAATGTTGCTTTCTGAACATAAGCTGCGGCCTCAGCATTGCCGTCCAGCTCTTTATCCGGATTTTTTCGAACATATTCATTGGTCGCAAGATGCGCACACAATTTGACCAAATCATTCTTTTTGCCGTCTTTATGGATAGGAAAAACAGTTTCCAATTTTTGGGGATCCTTTTCCAATTCTGTAATTTTTTGCATAAAATAACCCTTATCGGAGGCAAAAATCTCATTCATGGTTTCGGCAAAATTTTGATGTATTTTCGGATCAAATACCACAAACGGCACACCTTTTTGCGGAGCGCCGATAACAGGCTGCCATTTGTCCGGATTTTTGCCGATATTGTTTTGAATGCAGCGCAGCATCGGTTGTAATCTTTGCGGATTTTTCATCAAGTCTCCGAATTTATCGACAAAGTCGGCGCGAGTAGCATCAGCCAGTCGGCTCATTTGCTGCGCAAAAGCGTTAGCTTCCGGCGAAAGCTCAACCGCAGCGGCATTTTGAGGGCTATTACCACTGTTGCCGGCTTTACCAGCAGCTTTGGCCGCAGCAGAAGTTCTAACCGGAGCTTGTCCTTCTCCGCATAAATAATCCAAACCGGTATCAAGTGTCTTAAATGCTTTTTGCATAACATAGTTAATTAAACCGAGAAACCAAACGTTATAAAGGTATTGAATTAAATCTTGTTCTTTTACCGGATCAAAATTAAAATCACCTTTTTTACCGCGTTCGGAATCGCGTTTAGAATCTTCGAGTTGAGCTGTATTTTCCGCTTTTTCATCGTCATTCGGCTTGTTTTCCGGCGGAGTTTCAGCTGAGATATTGAGTTTGTTGCCATCAGCCGAGAAATTTAATGTATCTGCCTCATTTTCTGGCAATCCTCCCATTCTTATCGGTTCCGATTCGGATTTTTGTTCTTCTGTGCTCTGATTCAATCCTGACTTTTTTAAGGATTCATTCAGCGCATTTTGCAAAATAAAAGATTTTTTTGCCAAATCCTTATATTTAAGGCTACGTGGTTTGGAGGCATCAACTGCATTAGCCGCTTTACTTAAAACTTCATCATAATCCAACTTTGCCAATGTTTCGGAAATATCTATCATCACATTGCTGTTTTTATCAAGCAGTTCCAGAGTGTTTTTGTCTTTAATGCGTTTTTGCTTAAATTCGGCGGCGTACGTATTAAGCGCAACAATTGTCATAATATTTTTGCCGCTTTGCGGATTCTTTTCCGTTAAAAATTGTACCATTTGCTCGTTGCTTATTTTTCCATCTTCATTAAGCTCTTGCATGGCTTTTAGGGCATTTTTGATACCTGTCAGATTCTGGAATCCGAGTTTTTTGGTTTCCTCTTTACTCCCGTTCGGAATAGGAGCAGGAAAGATCGCGGCTTTCAGAGCATCGGGCAAATGACCGATACCATATCTAAGCATACCGGCTTTTATCAGCTCCATGTCCATATTTACTTCTTTATTCAATTCTGCGCAGAAGAGTTTAAAATCATCAGCTTCATTTGCATTTTTTATATCTTCAGCCATTAAAGTATCTCCTTCAAAGCAACTTGATTTTTATTAATTGTATCATAAAAAAATGTTTTTGTCCACAACTATTTCTTTGCCTAAACTTTTACTTTTTTCATAAATTTACCGATTTCAATATTGACGCGAATGCCATCTTTGGGAGTAACCTTTACCAATCCGAAAAAACGCGGTTTTATTTTGGCAAATTCAATCGGGGCAAAAATTGCCGGATTGGTGGTTAGAGCCTTAAATGCGCCGTCAACATCTTTTTGTGCCACACGGAAATAATTGCTGACAAGGCGTTCGGCATCTATCGGAAAATTTTTTTTCTTTACGGCTTCAACCAAACGTTTTTGACGTTCTTTGCGTTCTAAATATTCTTCATAAAGCATTCGTTTTATGTGTTTTTCCTGATATTTAAGCAATTTAGCCTGATAAGTCAGTTCACAGCTTTCCATGTCAATCAAGATCTCGACATACGAGATTACGGCTAATTGCAAGTCCTGATCGCGTAAAGTCTCGGCAAAATTCAAAAATTCTTCATCGGTGGCAGAAACGTTAAATCCACCGACACTGTCCGGATAAATCTCACGCAATACATTCCAGCCGGCAACTAAGTCAGTCGCCAATAAATGTCCTATACTAGGTTTATAGTTCGGGTACAAAAAATCAATTTCAAACTCCCAGTTTAATGAAGGTATACTCTTGGCCGCACAAATCTTATCAATAGAACCGCGATAATTTATATAAGCCTGCGCTAATTCGGATTCTTCACTTCTCAATTCTGGTTTCTTTTCTTCATCTTCAATAACTGTGCGAGCCTGCTCAAAAGTTTCAGCCAGTTCTTTTTCAAATGCATCTGAAGCGGCATCGTTTTCCGTCTGTCCTTGCTGACTCAAAGCCGGTTCTTCCGGTTTTTCTGCCGGTGCGGTTACAGCGGTTTCATCATCTTCCTCTAAATCATCAACTTTAGAGTTAATAAAGCTGTTTAAAAGCTTTTCAAAATCATCACCTTGGCTAAATTCATTTTCATCACTCATAAAATCAGTACTCCTTTGCAAACTCTTCTTGCATTTAATTATATCAACCCTTATTATAAAATAAAAGTAAAATCATAAAATAAGATTAAAATAAGGCGAAATGAATACTCAAAATTTAATAATTACCCCAGAAGTAGAAGCAAAATCAGCTAAAATAAGATTGGATAAATATTTGACGCAAATTTTGCCGGATATGTCGCGGGCCAGAATCCAAAAACTTATTGCGAGCGGTATGGTAGAGTGTGAAGATGTGATAATTGTCGATAATTCTTTTAAAGTGCGCATCGGAGACATTTTTCAGATTACGCTTCCTCCGCCGGAAGAGGCCGCGCCCGTGGCGGAAAATATTGCCTTAGATGTTGTATATGAAGATAATGATTTAATTGTGGTGAACAAACCGGCCGGAATGACGGTGCATCCGGCAGCGGGAGCATATAGAGGTACATTAGTTAATGCTCTTTTGTACCATTGTCGCGATAATTTATCCGGCATCGGCGGCGTTAAGCGGCCGGGGATAGTACATCGCATCGACAGAGATACCAGCGGTTTGTTGGTTGTAGCTAAAAATGACTTTGCTCATAATTTTTTGAGCGAGCAGTTTGCCGAACATTCAATAGAACGAACATATCTTGCGGTTGTATATGGACTGATAAATCCGCCGAGCGGCCGCATCGAAGGCAATATAGGACGCAGTAGGTTCGATCGGAAGAAAATGGCAATTGTTGAAAACGGCGGCAAATATGCAGCCACAAATTATAAAACTTTACAAACATATAAAAACGCAATCTCATTGGTGCAGTGCAATCTTGAAACCGGCCGTACCCATCAAATCAGAGTGCACTTAAGCTCACATGGATACGCGCTTGTCGGCGATAAAGTTTATGTAAAAAATAAAAAATCGGAACTTGCTTTATCGGCAGATTTAAAAAATTATGTAAATACGTTTCCGCGTCAGGCTCTTCATGCCAAGAGTTTGGGCTTTATTCATCCGCGGAGCAAAAAAATGCTGCAATTTGATTCCGAATTACCTGCAGATATGCAGGAATTAATCGCAAAATTATCAACAGCCATCTAGATTTTATATAAGCGGTTATATATTTTTAAATCTAAAGTTCAGGTTGTGAAACCTTTCGACGATTCTTATCATTTGAACAGTCAACAGAAAGGAGGACAATATGGAAACTGCTCTTACCGGACTGGACTTTTCACCTGATACAAATTTGGGACGTTATTTACAACACATTCGCAAATATCCACTACTCTCGCAAGAAGAAGAATATGAACTGGCGGTAAAATATAAACAAACTCAGGATAAAGCGATTGCTTACAAACTTATCACTTCGCACTTACGCTTGGTTATCAAAGTTGTTTCTAAATATAAAGGATATGGTTTGCCGATTAATGAAATGATATCCGAGGGCAATATAGGTTTATTGTATGCCATAAATAAATTTGAACCGGATAAAGGATTTCGTTTTTCAACGTATGCACTTTGGTGGATTAAGGCTGCGGTACAGAAATATATACTTAATTCATGGTCGTTGGTAAAACTTGGCACCACAGCCGCTCAGAAAAAATTATTTTTTAATCTGCGCAAAATTAAAAACAGTATGAATTTAACCGATGACCGCGAATTATCAAATAAAATTATACAAGATATTGCCGATTCGCTCGACGTCAGCACACAGGAAGTAACCGATATGAATACACGGCTTAAAGCTCATGACGGTTCGCTTAATGTATCGGTAGACAGCCAAAACGGCGATGGCGGTACGGAATGGATGGATTTTATATATGATACAAAACCCAATCAGGAAGAACAATTCGCATACCGTGAAACCATGAATTATCGCCGCAAACTTTTTCGTCGGGCAATCACGGTACTGAATCCGCGTGAAAAGGATATTCTCTATAAACGCCGCATGTGCGAAGATAATATTACGCTGGATGATTTAAGCAAAGTCTACAACATTTCAAAAGAAAGAGTGCGCCAAATTGAACTTAACTCGATTCGTAAAATAACCAAAGCCATAGAATTAATGCAGTAAACGATATTGAAAAAGACTTGATTGCACATATTTAAGAAGACATCAATGCGGAGAAAATTATGAAAGAACAGCATAAAAAAATTATCTCAAGAGTGGGAGCAATTGCTCTGTTGGTTATTATTTTAAATATAGGATATTGGACTTATCATCATCGGCATTCTCCGATATCCGTTACAAATGCCGACTTACCTCAAATATCGGTTTTACTGCCGGAGTCGCAGAATATAACTTTGACTGATAATTATATCGGGAGGGTTGATGCTATTAATCAGGCGCAAATTGTTCCGTATATCAGCGGTTATATCATCGAAATATCCGCAATCGGCGGCCAATTTGTGAAAAAAGGTGAAGTATTGGCAACTATCAAACAATCGGAATATGTTGCCGCTCTTGCGCAGGCAGAAGCAGATGTATCTTCAGCCATGGCAGATTTATATAATGCAAAAATAAAATACGAAAGAATGCAAAAAGCCGGTAATAAGGCCGTTTCTCCAACCGATTTGGATAATGCCGAAGCCGGATATCTGACGGCTGCAGCTGCCTTAAAAAAGGCCGAAGCCGGTCAAGAAACGGCGCAGACCGAATTGGAATATACAAATTTAACCGCACCGTTTGACGGAGTTTTGGGAAATATAAATATGTCGGTGGGGGAATATGTTTCTCCGCAAAGCCGTAACCTAATGGAAGTGGTGCAATATGATCCGATTCGTGTGGTATTCTCCATTTCAGATAAAGAATACTTAAATCACTTTCAAAATGAGGCGGTGCAGAATCTGGTGGTCAGATTAAAGATGGCAAACGGTGATATATATGAAAATACAGGTGTGATACAATATACGGAAAATGTTGTGAATAATCAAACCGGATCTGTTGCCGTTTATGCTGAATTTGCTAATCCCGAGCGCAAATTGATGCCTAATGCCTATGTTGAGATTCTGTTGGAAAGAGCTTACGACGATGCCGTTCTTTATCCCAAAAATTATGTAGATATGCGCTCCGACGGTAATTATATCAATGTGGTGCAAAACGGAATTTTAAAAACTCAGAAGATCCATATTTACGGTACTTATAATAACCAATATGTATTACGCAACGATTTTGCGGCTGATACCTATTTGGTTAATGAAAATATTGAACCGCGCATGCTTAATCAAAAAGTGGCAATACATCTGCCGCAAGCGGAGAATTAACGAATGTTTTCTGAATTCTTTATAAATCGACCGCGTTTTGCAATTGTTGTCTCCATAGTAATGATATTGCTCGGATTATTGGCTTTAGCGGTTTTGCCGGTAGCACAATATCCGGAAATTACTCCGCCGCAAATCGTAGTTTCCACAAATTATATTGGCGCCAATGCTCAAGTTCTGGCCGATACGGTTGCCATACCAATAGAAAATGAAGTTAACGGAGTGGATAATATGCTTTATATGTCATCGTCTTCTGATGACAACGGAGCATATAAACTGACGGTAACTTTCGAAGTAGGAACCGATGCAGACATAGCACAGGTAAAAGTACAAAACCGTTTGCAACAGGTAATGTCGGAATTACCTCAAGAGGTAACACAATACGGTTTGAATGTCAAAACACAGAATTCCAATATCTTGGCAATGCTGGTGTTGCGTTCACCCAATCATACTTACGACGATTTATTTTTAAGTAATTATGCTTACACAAATCTGAAAAACACATTATCGCGTGTCAAAGGGGTTGGAGATGTACAAATTTTCGGCCCGCAATACAGTATGCGGATATGGCTTAACAGTGATAAACTTTACAGTATGGGATTAACGGCCGATGATGTTATGAATGCCGTCAAAACGCAAAATGTTCAGGCTTCTGTCGGAAGTGTCGGTGCGGCGCCGAGCAGCAGTGCCAATAAAATAGTCCTGTCACTGACAGCCAAAGGTTTATTGAAAACTGTGGAGGATTTCGAAAATATTGTGGTCACTTCGGCTGCGGCCGGTGGTATCGTCTATTTAAAAGATGTGGCACATATTGAGCTGGGAGCAGATATCTATAATTTGAAATCGGCCTATAATGATTCACCTGCTTTAATTATGGCTATTAATCAAACACCTAACTCAAATTCTTTACAAATTATGCAAAACATTCGTAAAAAAATGGCGGAAATAAGCAAACGTTTACCTTCGGATATTGAATTCCGTGTTTTATATGATTCAACCGATTATGTGCGAGCTTCAATCAAAAGTATTTTGGATACTTTAATTATTACGTTTATTTTGGTGGTATTGGTAACATATGTATTTTTACAAAAAATAACTACAACCATGATTCCTCTTTTGACGATACCGGTTTCACTGATAGCCACTTTTGCTGTGATTTATATTTTGGGATTTAACATCAATATTTTGACTCTGTTTGCCATGATTTTAGCCATAGGTTTAGTGGTTGATGATGCCATTATCGTAGTTGAGCGGGTACAATATCTTATTTCTAAAGAAAGCTTAAATGCGCATGATGCGGCAGTTAGGGCTATGCACGAAATCGGCGGAGCGGTAATTGCCACAACTTTTGTTTTGTTGGCGATATTTATTCCGGTCGGCTTAATGGCTGGCATTACCGGAAAAATATATCAACAATTTGCGGTTACTATTGCCACCTCGGTAAGTTTTTCTTCAATTAACGCATTGACCTTAAGTCCGGCACTATGTGCGATATTTTTACGTAACGAGACAACTCGAGCCGTCGGTGTCTTTTTTCAAAAATTCGATATGTTTCTGAATTGGACGCGCGGTCATTATTTGCGTTTTGTAGGTTATTTGGCCGAGCGGCTGAAGATGACATCATTGCTTGTTTTGATAACAATAGGAATTATCGGATTGTTGTTTAAGTTCATGCCCACATCTTTTTTGCCGGAGGAAGATCAGGGAATTTTATTTGCAAATATCCAATTGCCGGACATTGCCGGCATCAATCAAACCAATGAAGTAATCAGTGAAATGAATCGACGCATTCAAAAAACACCGGGCGTAAAATATTTTATGACGGTTGCCGGTTATAGTATGCTCGGAGGGGGCGGAGAAAATGTCGCTTTCGGTGTTGTGGGTTTGGAGCCTTGGGCTGATCGCACCGATAAAAAACTTTCCGCTGATGCGATTCGTAATAGATTGAGTCAGGAATTTATCGGGTTTAATCAAGCCAAAATAAACTTTTTTGCGCCACCGGCAATTGTCGGAGTGGGACAGAGTAACGGTATTTCTTTTGAATATTTGGTAACCGACAATGAAATATCCGCTTCGGAATTGGCACAGCAATTAAATAAGTATCTGTCGGAAGTAAACAGCTCACCTGATTTCAGCTATGCTTTTTCCACTTTTACCGCCGACACACCGCATATTTACCTCGATATAGACCGCCGCAAAGCCGAATATTATAAAGTAAGTGTGGCAGACTTATTTGCGGTTTTGCAGAATAATCTCGGTTCACGTTATATAAATAATATCACCTTAAGCGGACAGGTGAACAAAGTCATATTACAAGCGGACTATGCGTACCGCGGCAGTATCGATGATATTAGACGCTTACAGGTGCGCACACAAGATGGAAAACTCATCAGAATAGATAGTTTTGCGGATATCAAAACGGAGCTTTCTCCTAAAATTGTTTATCGATTCAATCAATATACATCGGCCGGAGTAACTGCATTATCGCGAGACGGTATCAGCAGCGGTACGGCACTTGATACGTTGGAAAACATTCAGAAAAAAAGCGGAAACAATTATGATATTGCTTGGACCGGATTGAGCTTGCAAGAGGTAGAAAATCGCGGAGTCGCCGGTATTCTCATTGCTTTGGCAGCCGTATTTTGCTATCTGTTTTTGGTGGCATTGTATGAAAGTTGGTTTTTGGCTCTTTCCGTAATTTTCTCGACGATTTTTGCCATATTTGGTGCGCTAATAGGCTTATTTTTCATGGGAGAAGCACTTAGCATATATGCTCAGCTCGGTTTGGTGATGCTTATCGGTTTATCGGCAAAAAATGCAATTTTGATTGTTGAATTTACTAAAATGTACCGTGAACAGGGATACAGCATAGCCGAGGCTGCGCAAAAGGGAGCAGAGGAACGTTATCGGGCGGTGTTGATGACGGCATTTACTTTTATTTTGGGCGTATTTCCGATGATTATAGCTAAGGGAGCCGGTGCCGGTTCGCAAATAGCCATCGGCTCAGCGGTATTCTTCGGTATGATTTTTGCAACGGTTATCGGCATAATTTTTATTCCGGCGCTTTTTGCAATTTTTGAAACGATTAAAGAATATTTTCAAAAACAATCAGAAAACAAGGAGATTGCCGATGTATAAAGCCTTATTTTGCAGCGTGGTTTGCCTGTTCTGTTTATCTTGCAGTGTCGGACCTGATTATAAGCGTCCTCAGTTTTATAATGAAGCAACTATAGCGCAAGAACTCAATCTCCAAAATATCGCTTCTTTACCATGCAATTGGTATAAGCAGTTTGCTGATTCGCAATTAACCGGCTTGGTGGAACAAGGTTTACAAAATAGCACAAATGTCAATATTGCCATAGCTCGACTGTGGCAAGCACGGGCTACATTACGGATCAATCAGGCTGATTATTTGCCGCAAGTCGGTTTGAAAGGCGGATATAATTATAATAAGGCCAGTGAAAATATCGGATTGACAGCAGATTCACATTATTATTCTGCCGGATTCGATGCTTCTTGGGAACTTGATTTATGGGGTAAAGGACGACAACAAATCAAGGCAGATACGGCAACTTTATCGGCGGCAGAATATACGGTACGTGATGTGCGCTTAACGGTAGCTGCTGAAATTGTTGCCGACTATATATATTTGCTGCAAAATATGGAAAATTTACGCATAGCAGAACAAAATGTTCGTCTGCAACAAGATATTTTAGATACGGTAAAGGCCAAGTATCAAAACGGGTTAAGTGATGAAACAGCATATAGCGAAGCACAATATTTGCTTGAGAATACTAAGGCCCAGATTCCTGTTTATCGTGAGCAGACAGAACAATATAGAAATGCTTTGGCGACGGTTGTCGGCGTAATTCCGTCGGAATTGTCTCTGAAAAAAGCCGATGCTTATAAGTTCATACATCAAAAAGTTGAGCCGGAACTTAATTCCTTTCCACTATATGTTATACGATTGCGGCCTGACGTGGCGGCTGCCGAACAGCAGTTGATAGCGCAAAATGCTTTGGTCGGCAAAGCTGTGGCCGAATTGTATCCGGATATAAGTATCAGTGGGTTATGGGGATATGCGGCATCGGGTGGCAGTAAATTGATTCGCTCAAGCAGTCAGACATATAATTATGCACCCTTGTTAACTATGCCTTTATTGGATTGGAATAAGCTACAAAATAATATTGAGATGCAAGAGCACATCCGTCAGGAAATATCGGAAAACTATAAACAAACGGTGCTTAATGCGATAGCAGAAATAAAAAATGCTCAAACTTCATTTAAGCAAAATCAAATTGCCGCTAGCAGGAAATATGCTGCCGTAACCAATATGCAAACCGCAGCAAAACTGACACAGCAAAAATATATCAATGGTTTGATAGAATTTTCAGAGGTTGTTCGCACCCAACAAAATCTTTTAAGCGCACAGCAAGAGTATATTGCCTCTCAGGCTCAGATTTTGCAAAGTCTTGTCGCTTTTTATAAAGCTGTCGGGGCTCCGGTACAGTGAAGATTTATTGATAATTAAGATCTTCAAACGGAATTCTGTCGGCCGGTCTTTGCGGTTTATAAACAAATACGTTACTCACTGTCGGAATATCATATCTGCGATGCCAGTAGCCTTTCTTTTCCATACATAAACGATACTCTTTCGGATTCGATTCGGCAGAATCGCGTATAGAATTCACTAACAGCGGCGAAGCCCCGCGGTATGGCACATAACTGGCCCAAATACCTTTTTCTTTATGCCAATCTACATGGATATTATAGCGATATTCTTCCGAATAAAACCAGTTTGATATGTGTGGCCAATGAAACCAACCTTCGGCCTGTTTCAAACATTCGGAATGGTCGCGTGAAAATTTGGCAACACCGGTATTTTCGCGTTCCCAGTGATAAATAATTTGACCTTTACCGCCGTAGGAGGAACAGGCACCTAAAAAGAAACTCATTAAAATCAATAAATATCTCATATTAAAAATCCAAATTTGTATAATGGGTTGACGGATAAATATTCTTGATTCGATCATTTAAAATCTCTTTAAAACTCGGTCGTGATTTAATTTGCGAATACCATTGCTTGGCGTTCTTAAAATCTTCCCACGGCACATCGCCCAAATAATCGATGACGGAAAGTTGCGCCGCCGCACTGATATCTGCCAGCGAAAAACCGCCGTTGACAAGATAATTATTGCGCTCAACCATCCAATCAATATATTCCAAATGAAAGCGCAGATTATTGATTCCGACTTGGATTCGTTTAGATTCGGGAGGTTGATGCAAAGCAAAACGCTTATAAACTTTTTCACCTACAATATATTGATAAACTTCGCGATAAAACTTGTTGTCAAACCAATCAATCAATCTTCTGGTTTCGGCGCGTTCTTTATTGTTACCGTTAATTAAGCGGTTTTGAGTATAAGTTTCTTCCAAAAATTCGGTAATGGCATAATTACCGGCGATAATATTGCCGTCAAAAATAAACACCGGTAATTCGCCTGCCGGATTGATTTTCTTTATATCCGTTGATAATGCCCACGGTGTTTCTTCTTTTAAAACATACAGCATCCTCTTTTCGGCCATCAAAATCCGAATCTTACGGCAGTGCGGTAAAATATTGCTATGCACCAAAAGAACCATATAACCTCCTAAATTCCTTCCAAAACATCATCAATTGATTTTTCTTTGACCTGTTGCTCGATAATGTGTCCTGAATTAATCGTTACACCATAGTCGAGATCCTGATGTTCTTCCTGTTTTTCTTCAATATTATGCCGTGCAAAGGACGGAGGAACCGTTCCGGCATAAAAATTTTCTTCCTCAGTAACCATTCGCAAAATTTCTTTCTTTACGGCATTGGCATAATCCGGTTTGGAGAACTCTTCCTGAAAAATTTCCATATATTGAGAAAGTCGCGGTGTTACTTTGGATATAGCAATAAATAACGGAATTTTAAATAGCGGTTGATGAGAATAAGCCAAAAAACTGCCTAATCCGTAATGGCTGGCCATCATACGATTATAATACAGTCCACCCAGCATATAATCGGCATCTCCCATAATAAGTTTTTCATAACCTTCGTAAGGAGTATCTACGTATTCTACACCCAATTCTTTTATTTGCTGCGCTATAAAATCGCTTATTTGTTCGGTTTTGGATATTACACCGCGCAAATTTTTCAATTCATTGCGGTTCTTAATTTCAGAGGCTTTTTCCTGTATTGTAATCAGATGTATCGGGTTGGCAATACTCGCCGGAAAAATCAACTGTAAGCCATTGTATAGATGAGTGTTTGAATAAGCACCGATATATAAATGATATTTACCGCTGCGAACAGCCAGTGTCAGCATTTTGGGATCTAATTCATCTGCCGTGAGTAATTGAGGCTCTATATTGATACCGTGTTTTCTTAAAACATCTATTGTCGGCTGCAATAAAGCACTCTCCAAATCAAGCATCGAACTGTTTTTTCTTTTTGAAACATAGCGCGAAAAAGGAGGATAATCTACCAACCCTACGGTTAAAAGAGGTGTGTTGAAATAATTTTCCACTTTTACCATACCTGAGGTTTCTTCAGCCGAAACGGATGCAATAAAACCGAAAATTAACAAAAAGATAAAAAAACAAAAATTTTTCATTGTCCGCACCTGTTTTATATCTCCGACATTGCCATATAAGTGTTTTAAGCATAAATAAATTGTGTTAAAAAGATTTTAACCGATTGCATAAAAACAATTATTTTGTAACATAATACAAAAGAAAAATGAAAAGTACAAGATGATAAATATAAATAAAAACTTATTTTTGCAGCGAAAGAACAATATAATTGCCATAACCTCGGGTGTGGGCAGTATGGGCAAAACATGGCTTGCGGTTACATTATCGCACGCATTGAATATGCTGCAACAATCTGTTTTGCTGTTTGATGCGGATAATGGTTTACTGAATGTTTCCGCACAGATTGAACAAACGGCGCCTTTTTCACTGAATGATGTGGTATCATCGGCGGCAACGCTCAATCAAGCAATAATCTCCGTTAATCGGCGCAAATTTGATGCTATATCAGGTGATACGGGAGGTAATATATTGGAGAGTACTCCTGTCGGTCGTCTGCAAATTTTGCGGGATGACATAATGTGTCTTGCTTGCGATTATGATTATTTATTGTTGGATTTGCCGGCATCGGAAAAGATAGCACAAAATATTTTGCCGCCTGAAAGCAATTTGATTTTGGTGTGTACCAAAGAACCTTCAAATTTGGTATCTACATATAAGTTTTTGCAGACCGCGGCAGCTGCCGAGCGTTATAAGAACATGCAGATTATCGTTAATTATGCTCAATCTTATGAGGAAGGTTTGCAAACCTATAATATTTTACGTCGCGCTTGTGAAGAATATATTACACAAACCCCTTTATTATTGGGAGTTGTCCGCCGTGATACCAGAGTGAGAGATGCTATCCGTAATCGCTTTCTGTTGCTGAACCGCTATCCGAATTCCGAGGCCGCGGCCGATATTATGCAAATTGCTCGCAAAATACTGCAAAAAGGAGAAAAATAGTGTCGAATTTTGATGCTCTTGGGTATTATGCGATTTTGGAGGTTGATTATGCGGAAGATATTTCCGTAATAAAAAAACAGTATTATCAAAAAGCAAAATATTGGCATCCTGATCATAATACCAGTCCCAAAGCTCAGGATATGTTTCAGATGACGTCGGTAGCATACGGTATTCTGCAAAATCCGCGAACCAGATTGATTTATGACTTGCTGTCATGCATTTACACTACCAAAGATTTTCCACTTATCGGATCATTGAAAATTTATAAAAATCAAAAAGACAATGATGATAAAGCACTTCGTGTCTTAAAGCAGCGTATTTGTGTCGGTAAAAGTTTGCAGGAACGTAAAGATATTTGCAATATTCGTGAAGCCGGCAATATGGTGTTGACCACTGCAATAAACAACTGGCTTAAAGGTTGGTGGCACAAAAACGGATTTAATCGAACATTGTCTGCGATTCGCTATAATATGCAAACAGTGTCTGCCGATGATAAAGATAACTTGAAATTGCTGATACATAACGCAGTGGCTTATGAACAGGAAAACAACAAGGAAATGGCATGGATTTATGCCAAACAGGCCGAATCAATGCAAATTACCGATGAGCATACACGGTTATATATCGGTAAGTTTATAGAAATGCTGGATTTTCGTCCGGATAAAAAAGTTGTTTTGCCGTACTGGAATTCCACCGAATTAAAACGCAAACAGATGATTTTCCCGCTGATAGTTTTTCTATGTGTATTTTTATCGGCCTTATATGTTATGGAGCGCAACGGCATATTTGTACGCGGCACAGCTACGGAAAACGAGTATTATGAAGTGCGGCAAATCGGAGGATATCTTGTGCCGTCTGATATGGTGGAATCTCGCATTATAAAAACAGGCAGCAATCCTTATGAACAAGATGATATTTGGCATATTGCGGATGATTGCGTAATTTATTACGGTCCGGATACACGTTACTCTCCACTGCGTCATGCGTATAAAATGCAAACCGTTCGGATTGTCGGATATACTGTTGACAAGAAGTGGTATCAGATTATTATGGATGACGGAGCTATCGGATATGTCCGTCAGAATAATTTAGAAAAAGGTTTCGGCACATCGGTACCAGCCGGAAGCCATGTTTTTAAGGGATAGAAAATGGGGTTAAAATTCGAAATAGATAAAAAAATAGGTAAGAGCCGTTTAGGCAGATTAATCACCAAGCACGGCACGGTGAATACGCCGGCGTTTATGCCGGTGGGAACGTGCGCCACGGTCAAGGCAATGTTGCCGGAAAGCGTGGCGGCAACCGGTGCGGAAATTTTGCTCGGTAACACGTATCATTTAATGCTGCGTCCGGGGGCGGATTTGGTTGAAAAAATGGGAGGATTGCATAAATTTATGCACTGGGATAAGCCGATTTTGACCGATTCCGGAGGATTTCAAGTGATGAGCCTGAGCGGATTACGTAAACTTAAAGAGGAAGGAGTAACTTTCCGTTCACATGTTGACGGTAAAAAGTTCTTTTTAAGTCCGGAAGAGTCTATGAAAATCCAACATAAACTCGATTCGAATATTACCATGTGTCTTGATGAATGCACTCCGTATCCTTCAACTTATGAAGATTGCGCTAAGTCAATGCGGATGTCGATGCGCTGGGCCAAACGCAGTAAGGAGGCGTTTGTTGATCGCGACGGTTACGGTATTTTCGGGATTCAACAAGGTAACGTGTTTAAGGATTTGCGTGCCGAATCTGCCGAGGCCCTGAAAAAAATCGGATTCGATGGTTATGCCATCGGCGGCTTGGCTATCGGTGAGGGACAAGAGAAAATGTTTGAGGTTCTGGATTATGCACCGGATATGCTGCCGGAAGACAAGCCTCGCTATTTGATGGGTGTCGGACGCCCCGATGATATTGTCGGCGCGGTGTTGCGCGGAGTTGATATGTTTGATTGCGTGATGCCGACACGCTCCGGCCGTACGGCGCAGGCATTTACCAAATACGGTGCGATTAATGTGCGCAACGCTCGTCATCGTGAAGATTATCGTCCGCTGGAAGAAGGTTGCGATTGCCCGCTTTGTACGCACTATTCGCGCGCTTATCTGCACCATTTACATAAGTGTAACGAAATTTTAGGCGTTATGCTGTTAACATGGCACAATATCAGATATTATGAACGCCTGATGCAGGGCTTGCGTAATGCCATAAAAAATGATACACTTGATACGTTTGTTGCGCAGTTTTATGAGAATCAAAAACGCGGAGACATAGAGGAACTGTGATATGGCAAATAAAACAGAAGTTAATGAAAAGTATCTGGAAAGCTTTAAAAAAGAGAATAAAAAGGCCGGTATCAGAGTTTTTGTGGCCGGCGGCTCGCGTTCCGGCAACGAAAAACAATATGCGCATGAAGCATATATTCTGGGGCGTAAAATTGTTGAAATGGAATTTAAACTCGACTTCGGACTCTCTAACAGAGGGATTATGGGTGCGGTGGCCAGAGGTGTTCTCGACGGGTGGAACGATAAACAGGAAGGAAAGGGCGAGTTCCCGATTCAGGGTATTACCACCAAAAAATATTTTGATTTATATCCGAGTGATGATGACCTTATCCGCAAAATGGATATTGTGGTGGCGCGCACACTGGAAGAACGTAAACGTAAATTATTGAAAGCCGATTTTGTGGTGTTTACCCCGGGCGGTGTCGGCACTTTGGATGAGTTGGCATACGATTGCGTGGCTATGCAAGACGAAATGTTGCCGATTAAACCATTTATTATCTATAATATCAACGGTTTTTTTCACCATCTGCTCGAATTTTTGAAGCATATCGCGCAAGAAGGATTTGCCGATCCGGTACCATTTATTGTGGTGGATAATGCCGATGAGCTGGAAATAGCTTTTCGCTGGCTGAAGCTCAAAAAAATAGATTGCCACAACAGTAAAGAAGTTTTTGTAATGGCACGTAAACTGATTTATGAGTTGCCGTATTATAGCAAACAAAAAGAAAATTATGATATGGATGTAGAAACTTGCGCCGAGCGAATGGATTTTATCAAAGAACACGGCTCTGATTTTGACAGACAGGTGCTGCAGGATGAAATTCGCACAGCATATTTTGAAAACGAAATAGAAAAAATGTATAATCGATTGGCGCAAGCCGGCAAAGATACCGGTATTGTAAGCGAAAAGTTGGCTGCACTGAAGAAACGGCGTAAAGAGATGATGGAATGAACGTATTTGCCTTCATCTTAAAATATTTGCGCAAAACCAAATTCATGGCTTCGGTCATCGTTGTGGCGATGATTGTCCGCAGTATTGCCGATAGAGGCGAAGTTTATGCCATGTCGCAGACAATAGGTATATTGCCGGATTACGCCACCGATAAAAGCGTTCTGAACAAGATTATATTTTATATCGGACTTATGGCCTTCTTTTTGCTGTTGGAAGGCATTACCAATTATATTTGGCGTTATTTCGGCGGCAAATTTCAGCCGTATTTTTCGAGTTTGATTTATAAAGATCTTTTTGTTGCCGTGCACCATCAATCCATTAATTTTTTTAATATAGAAATGTCGGGAAAAGTTGCATCCAAAGCCAAAAATATTGTATCCGGAATTCGTGATATTTACGGCAGCGTTTTGTTTGGTTTGCTGCGACCGATAACCGGAATAATTGCCAGTTTGTTCCTAATCTGCCGCGCCGATTTATTGATGGGCGGGATTATCAGCGTTTTGAATCTGATTTTTTTGGGCGTAAATGTCGTTATTCGTAAAAAAATCGGCTCATATTCGGAAAAACGTGCACGCTTTCATGCCGAAGCCGACGGAGTTTTTATCGATACGGTGACCAATTCCGACTTGGTTAAAAGTTTTGCCAATTATTTTTATGAAAAAGGCTATTTTTACCGTGTTTTGCGCACTGCCGTACGTTCCGAACAGGAAGAACGCACCAAAGACGCATTATATGATTTGCAGGGCAAAACTTTGTTCTATATTGTATATTTGGCATCATGCGTTTGCGTGTTTTATTTTTGGTATCTCGGCCGGTTGGAATTGGGTGATGTGGTGATGTCGACATCGCTGATGAACGGTTTGATGATGGAAATTACCAATATTGGCTTTTTTGCGGGAGAATTTTCACAGGATTACGGACAAGTCAGGGACGGCTTGAACCTGATTTTTCAGCCGTATCAGGTTAAAGATGCGTCTGATGCTCATAATATAAAAATGCGCGGTCAAGCCGTCAATTTTGATAAAATTACCTATCACTATGAAGATAAAGAAAATCTGTTTGATAGTTTTAATCTCAAAATTAAGTCCGGCGAAAAAGTCGGTTTGGTCGGTCATTCCGGCAGCGGTAAATCAACACTGATAAAGCTATTGGTGCGTTATTATGATGTAAACGGCGGCAAAATTACGGTGGGCGGAGAAGATATATCTAAAGTGCGGCAGAACAGCCTGCGCGCACAAATTGCTGTGATTCCGCAAGATACCACGTTGTTTAATCGTACCATAATGGAAAATATTCGCTATGGCAGAATAGACGCTTCTGATGAAGAAGTAATAAAGGCGGCCGAAATGGCCTATGCCGATGAATTTATTCGCCGTCTTCCGCACGGATATGACAGCAAGGTCGGCGAGCGCGGCGTTATGCTTTCCGGCGGCGAGCGGCAGCGAATTGCCATTGCCAGAGCTATTTTGAAAGATTCGCCGATTCTGATTTTGGACGAGGCCACTTCGGCACTTGATAGCGAAAGCGAGCAATATATTCAAAAGTCGCTCAAAAAACTGATGAAAAACAAAACGGTAATAGCGATTGCCCATCGGCTTTCCACTTTGCGCGAGATGGATAGGTTGGTGGTGATGGATAACGGCAAAATCATAGAAGAAGGAAGTCACGATAAACTGTTGGCGGCAAAAGGTGCTTATTACGAATTTTATCAAATCCAAAGTTTGAACAAATAAATGCAAAAAAATACTTGATTTTTAATATAAACCGCATAATATAAACTCAATATGTTGCGACTGCGAAGTGATTCTGCAGTCGGATTTTTTAACCTTAAAGAGGATACCTATATAACAAATATAGGTGTTTTTTGTTTGATTTTTGGAGGATTAAATGGAAAAGTTTCCGTTGACAAAGACAGGCTATGCCATGTTGGAGCAGGAATTAAAGAGACGTAAGGGAGAGGATCGTCCGAGCATTATTGAAGAAATTGCCGAAGCGCGTGCCAAAGGGGATTTATCGGAGAATGCCGAATATTCCGCAGCAAAAGAAAAACAGAGTTTTAACGAAGGCCGGATTCAGGAATTGGAAGCGGTTATCAGCCGTGCCCAAGTGATTGACCCGACACAAATGAGCGGCAATATCGTACGTTTCGGCGCTACGGTTTTGGTGGCTAATGTTGATACCGATGAAGAACGTGAATATCAAATTGTCGGCGATTATGAAGCCGATATCGAAAAAAATAAAATCTCGCTCTCTTCGCCGTTGGCAAAAGCGCTTATCGGTAAAGAAATCGGCGATATAGCCGAATATCTTGCTCCGTCGGGCAAACGTTCGTACGAAATTTTGCAAGTTAAATGGTTATAAACCTTTAAGGCCCTCTTTTGAGGGCTTTTTTCTTATTATTATGCGCATACTTAAAATCGTTCTTGCCAATTATAAAAAAATAAAATAACTTATAAACAGGTTGTGTTCCTTAGAAAAGAATACGACCGAGGGCTTAGAAAACCCTTTATACAACCAGTCATGGATCCATGACTTTAAATAACAGTGACTGACAATACGTCTTTGTTGGACGGATGTCGGCTTAATAAGGCTTTGCGCGCGAAAACGTCGAGCCGTCTGGTTGTATACGGTTTTCTAACATCCGCCCGCCTCAAAACGCGGGCTTTTTTGTAACCAAAAGGACGTTAGAAATGAGTATAGATAGTGAAAAAATCGGAAAACCCAAAGTTTCCGTCTTAATGCCGGTTTATAAAACACCGGAAAATTATTTGAAAGAAGCGATTGAAAGTATTTTAAATCAAACTTTTAGCGATTTTGAATTTTTAATTCTGGACGATTGTCCCGAGCAATCAGTCGAAAATATTGTAAAATCATATAGGGATAAACGCATAATATATGCTAAAAATCAGCATAATATGGGGATATCGACAACCCGCAACAAATTGATGAGTATGGCAAGAGGGGAATATCTTGCAATTATGGATCATGATGATGTCGCTTTGCCCGAGCGTTTTGCCAAAGAGGTGGAATTTCTGGATTTGCATCAGGATGTGGGGGTGGTTGGTACTTGGTATGAACGATTTCCCCGCACAAAAATTAAAAAGAGGTATATAATAAACAGCCAAATCGAGCGCGATTTAATGTATAATTGCAGTATCTTGCATCCGTCGGCGATGATTAGAAAATCGGTTTTGACAGATAATAATATTTGTTACGAAGCCGAATTTTCTCCAGCTGAAGACTATCGTTTATGGACACGGCTCATTGGCAAAACCAAATTCGCCAACATACCGGAGGTTTTGCAAAAATATCGTGAATATGTCGGTAACACTTCTAAAACGCAATCTCAAAAAATGCGGGAATCCACCCTTAAGATACATAAACTCTTAATTCAGGAACACCCGCAATTAGCACAAAGAAGTGCTCTTGTGCAAACATATAAAATATGCGGTATTCCGCTGTATAGGCGCAAGTATAAAGGTTGCATCATCAAAGATTCTTATTGCGGATTGATTAAAAGAACTTATCACGAGCCGATTATGATGTTTGATACTTCGACTTTACCGATTTATATAATCAACTTTAATCGTTTATCTTATTTAAAAAAGATGATAGAAATGCTTGAAAAATATGGTTTACATAATATTCACATCATTGATAATGCTTCAACTTATCCGCCGATGTTGGAATATTTAAAACAAACACCGTACACAGTACATTATATGCAAAAAAATCAAGGACACATGGTGTTCTTTTGGAACGATGAATTTAAGAGTGTACGTGAAAATAAATATTATGTTTTAACAGATCCTGATGTTATAGCCATTGAAGATTGTCCGTCTGACTTTATGGATTATTTTTATCTGCTTTTGCAACAATATCCAGAATTCAATAAGGTGGGGTTTTCGCTTAAAACGGACGATATAACCGGAACGCCGGAAGCTACGGAATTGCTAATCAAATGGGAAAAAATATTCTATAAAAAGCGCTTGAATCGGTTAAAACCGTATATTTATAACTCTTCAATTGATACTACTTTTGCTATGTATCGCCCGCAGAAAGAATGGAAAAATAAAGATTTTTATAAGGCGATTCGCACCGGATATCCGTATGAAGCGCGCCATTTGCCGTGGTATAAAAATTTATATGATTTATCGGAAGAAGACAAATTTTATAATAAGACGGATTGTGGCAGCTGAAATTGGAACAGCGTTCTCGGCTTGGAGCGCATCAGAGATTGTCTGGTTAGTAAGAGAGTTGACCATTGGTGGGAAAATATATTTTCAATTAAAAAATCATATCGGCGCACCATTATTCGCATCTTCGGTATAAAAATAACACTTAACAAAGATATGCGAGGTGATTAGACATACGCAATCAAAAACAAATAATGCTTGCAAAAAGCGTCAAATGTCATATATTCAAGCCAGTTTAATATTTTTTAGGAGATAAATATGGCTTTAGTTTCTATGCGTCAGATTCTTGACGATGCGGCCGAGCACAATTACGGTGTTCCGGCATTTAATATCAACAATATGGAACAAATTATCGCCGTAATGCAGGCGGCGCAAAAAGTAAACGCTCCGGTGATTATGCAAACTTCTACCGGCGCGCGCAAATATGCCGGCGACCCGATGATTCGTCATATGATGGCCGCCGCTATCGAAATGTTTCCGAATATTCCGGTATGCGTTCACCAAGACCACGGGACTTCGGTTGATATTTGCCAATCGGCAATCGTTAACGGCTATTCGTCGGTAATGATGGACGGTTCGCTCGAAACTGACGGTAAAACTCCGGCCTCTTTTGAATATAACGTTCGCGTAACTCAAGAGGTTGTGGCTCGTGCTCACGCCGTCGGCGCTTCGGTTGAAGGTGAGTTGGGTGTTATCGGTTCTCTCGAAACCGGCAAAGCCGATAAGGAAGACGGTATCGGAGCCGAAGGCAAACTCGACCGCAAGCGTTTGGTAACAGATCCGGATGAAGCTGCCGAATTTGTGGCGCTCACTCATTTGGATGCCTTGGCAGTGGCTGTCGGTACTTCGCATGGTGCTTATAAATTCACGCGCAAGCCTGACGGCGAAATCTTAGCCATCGACGTGATTGAAAAAATTCATGCCAAATTGCCGAATACACACCTCGTAATGCACGGTTCTTCGTCTGTTCCGCAAGAATTGCAAGATTTAATCAATGCTTATGGCGGCCAGATTCCGCAGACCTACGGTGTGCCGATGGAAGAAATCGTTCGCGGCATTAAATCCGGCGTGCGCAAAGTCAATGTCGATACCGATTCGCGTATGGCAATCACCGGTGCGATTCGCAAAGTTTATGCCGAAAAACCGTCGGAATTTGATCCGCGTAAATATCTCAAACCGGCAATTGAAGAAATGCAAAAAGTTTGCGAAGAACGCTATATTGCCTTCGGTGCGGCCGGTTACGGCGATAAAATCAAGCCGATTAAACTTTCGGATATGGCAAAGCGTTACGCCGCCGGCGAAATTTAATCGTTACCATAATAAAAAACAAAACCCGTCGAAGAAATTCGGCGGGCTTTATTTTTTATTGTATTATAAATTAAGAAGCAAATTTATCCAACTCTGTAATTGCCTCATCAATCAGTTGGCTCTTATCTGCATTTTGCAAATAGCGGTTAATGGTTTTCTGAGCCAAATCCACGGAAACTTTGCTTGCCGATAGATTTATTTCTCCTTGCGCTTTTTGAGTAGAGGCCAATATGCGCCGTTCCGCTTCTTTTTCTTTGTCTTTTAACTCATTTTTCAAATTAGCTAACTCGCGTTTTTTTAGATTCTCCAAACTGATTTTTGATTTCTGCACAATTTGTTCTGCTTCTTTTTGTGCGTCAACAAATTTTCGTTCGTAGTCAGCCAGCAGAATTTGGGCATCATCACGCAGTTTAGCAGCATCATCAATGTCCTGCACCACCTTGTCGATACGATTATGCAAGGAACTACGTATAACTTTTGACAGAGGTTTCAGCAAAAGCAACACCGCAAGCACAAATGCCATTGCCACCCAAAATTCCACTTCGGCATAAAACGGAACCTCATGAATTTCCGCAGCCACGTTTTTGCCTACAGAAATCACTTCGGATACGTTTTCGGCTGCGTCCATAATGATATTTTGTGTGGCATCAATTATTTCTTGACCGGCTGAGATGGCAGCAGCACCGTCATCTGTTTCCGCTATAATTTCTTCATTCATGCGTTTTTCCCTTTAGAGCTTGCATAGAAACATCCTCTTTGCTGATTTGCGAGAAACCGAGCTTTTGCACAATTTCGTATGCCAAATCAACGGCAATGGTTTCAATTTGTTGCAAGGTGTCCTTCTTTTCTTTCGCCAAAGTGAATTCGTTATCGGCAATTTTCTTATTGAGACGCTGCGATAAATCAGCCTCGGCATTGTGCAAATAGCGATTTAATTCATCTTTGCCTTTTTGCATTTCGGCTTGCGATGTTTGTTCTGCTTGCATTAAAACCGCGTGATACTTTTCAAGCGATTCTTTTGCTTGCTTATTCAAAGCATCGGCCTTTTGGATATACTCATCGATTTTACGCTTGCGCTGCTCTGTTATATCGGCTATTTTCGGAATCACAAAAAACGAAAGCAGAGCCCACAGGGTGCAAAAGCAGACGAGCATCCAAAAGAACTGCGAAATATACGATGACGGATCTAATTGCGGCATAGTATATCCTTTGGTTAGTTATTACAAAATCATCAACAGAGCGATAACCAGAATGTACAAAGCGATGGATTCGATAGTACCCATTCCGAGGAAGCCGAAAACGGTTACGTCTTTCTTGACTTGCGGGTTGCGACCAACCGTTTCAATCAAAGAAGTCCAAAGTTTAGTCAAACCCCAAGCGGCAACACTCATGCCCAAAGCGCAGATACCGGCGGCGATGAATGCCAAAGACTTGTCTTGTAAAATTTCGTTTTCCATTTTTTTATCCTTTCGTTAAAGTTAGTTAAATTATTCTTCGTTGCTGATTGCCTGACTCAGGTAAACGCAGCTCAAAATTGTATATATGTAAGCTTGCAATAAAGCTATAAACATTTCAAACATAATGATACACATATCCGCAATTAACGGTATAAAACCGAAAAATTGCATAGCAATGATAAATGTACCCAAAACTTTCAGCATAATATGACCGACAGACATGTTGATGGCAAGACGCAGCGTCAGACTGAACGGTTTGGCCAATAGTGAAAGAGTTTCCACCGGAATAATCATCGGAGCCATAAATATCGGCAATCCTTCCGGACAAAAAGTATGAAAATAGGAGAGACCGCGATGCTTAATTCCCAAAATTATATTCAGCACAAAACAAAACATTGAAAGTGTGCCGACAGCGGCAATATGCGAAGTAAAGGTAAAGCTGTATGGGAACAATCCCAACAGGTTGCCGAAAGCTACAAACACAAATAGCGTAAATACAAACGCTACAAATTTAACTCCTTCTTTGCCCAATGTTTCACCGATAATACTTTGCACAAAATCATAAATAGCCTCAGAAAATGCTTGTCCCATCGTCGGTACTATACTGCGCTTTCGCAAACACAGACACAGTCCGAAAAATATTACCGCTACCGTAATTACCATACATAAAGAAGAGTTTGTGAAAGATATATCAGTCCCGTTTATATCAATCGGAAATATTTTTTTAATTTCAAACTGTTCCAAAGGGTTTTCCATCTGAACTACTCCTTATTCATATCTTTATCAACTTGTTGTGCCGCGCGATATAAGTTAAGCGTTCCGGCCGCAACTCCAAACATCGCCAAAACCAGCATTCCTATTGGTTTTGAACCGAAAAGTCTGTCAAATACATAACCGATGCACAAGCCAACAATAACCGGTGCTGCAAAATCTGCCGCCATTCGAAATGCGTATTCACAGAACGAACGCAAACGAGAATATTTAGGCTTCGCGCTTTGCAACGATTTTGTTTTCAGATTGCGAATGCGTTTGTCTATCTCTTGAATGTCATTTGGTAAGTTGTTCATTCTCGATTCCTAATTATGCAGTCGCATCAGCCGGTTGTCCAAATATTCTTTAAATGATGAATAGCTGACAGCACCGTAAATAATTTCATTCCCGTCCGCACCGCTGATTAAAAATGCCGGTGTCCCTTGCATGTTAAGTTGCTTAAGTGCTTCGTGCCTGGTTGTTACGATGTCAGATGCTTTCTTCTTATCTTTAATACATGCCTGAGCTTCGTCATAGCTCAAGCCGAATTGCGTCGCGTAACGCAGCAAGCGCTCGTCTTTGTCATCCATCCACCAAGAACGTTGATTATAAAACAGTTCGTCTAAGAAACCGGCGTAATTATCATAAGTCATACACTCTGACAACAACGCCGCTTTCATCGAATTTTTATCGAGAGGAAAATTAACAAATATTACCCTCAGCAAGCCCTTATCCACATATTCTCTGACGATGAAAGGCATTATATCCAGATGAAAATCGGCACAATGTGGACAGGTGAGTGAGGAATATTCAAACATTGTCAACGGAGCACTTGCGGAACCTACGGCATATTTTTGCGAAGCGTTGATAGCAATGTCTTTCGGCAAAACAACGGCAATACCGTTGTATTCAGCGGCATCAGCTATTTGCTTTTTTAAGACAACCGTCCCGTTTTCATAAACAAATCCTTTGTAATTAAAATAAATCACGGCGGATAAACAGAACATTACAATCAAAGAAAGTGTGTTACTTATTTTCTTTACTATTTCCTCCACAATATCACTCCTGACGGTTGTTATCGGCATAAACGGCACGTCCCAGTTTTTCGATTGCTTCGCGCAGATCGGGACGCTTAATATTTTTAACTAATTCGGTAATATATGATTCTTCATCGGCAGATACAACAGTTTTTTTCACTTTATCAATCGGTTTTTTACCGATGGAAAAGTTCTCAGGTTTGTCATTTTGCAATATCTTAATTTTGCTTATGGCTTGATAACCGAAAAAAGCATTGATTTGAGCCATGATTTTTGCTTCGTTTTGTTTTATTTCCATGGCAAAGGCACCGGCCGGAACCGCAATTGTCAAACAGCCGTCGCTCCGCATGTTTTTGGGAAAAACCAATTTTTGCGGCAAACTGTATTGAGCAATTTGCATACCGACAATGCTGTCCCACGAGGATAATAGTTCTGCCTGCATAAATCCGTTTGCTCCCAAAAGCTGACGGGTAATCGGCAACGCGGTTTGGGCAATGCTGGTCAAGCCTTTGGCATTGTGTTCCGTATTTATGGTAATTTTACGAGCCATTTATTTTGTATCCTTTTTTGTGATTGTTTCGGTGTATCGCATCAGCGGGTGCTTTTGACATATTGTGTTAAATAATTTTTGCGACGTAATATGGGTATAAATTTCCGTAGTTGTTATGTTTTCGTGTCCGAGCATTTTTTGAACTGAGCGTAAATCAGCATCATTATTGAGTAAGTGCGTGGCAAACGAATGACGTAATACGTGCGGGGAAATTCGTGACGGATAAATACCGCATTCCGCAGCCAATTTTTTTAAGTCTTTGTAGAAAGCATCGCGGGTAAAATGCCCGTCTGCAGCGGTTAATGATGGAAAAAGATAGTTGGATGGCACGTTTTTGTTTATAAATTTTTGCCGTAAACTTTCGTATTTTTTTAATGTGTTGATGGAACTCGCTGCAACCGGTACGATGCGCTCTTTGCTGCCTTTGCCGAAAATTGTAACCTGACCTTTGCTGAAATTGATTGCCGTCAACGGCAGTGCCACCAATTCGGAAACACGCATTCCGGTTGCATACATCAAATCCATCATAACTGCGATTCGCTGAATACGATAGTCCTCACTTGCGGCTGCGGTCTCTGTCAGTAGCTTAATTTCATCTACCGTCAAATATTTCGGCAGTGGTTTTTCCTGCTTTGGGGTTAAAATATTTTGCGCCGGATTTTCGTTGATAATCTTTTCGGAATATAAAAATTTGCAAAATTCTTTTATCACCGATAGTTTTCGAGCAATAGACTTCGGAGCGAACAGCTGTGTATGCAGATATTGCATGTATGCTTCAATGCTTTGTTTGGTTATTTGGACGGCATCTTCAAAATTACCGTGCAGCAAAAATTGTTGCAAGTCATGTTCGTACGCGGCAATTGAGTTGCGGGCAGCACCTTTTTCAGCCGCCATCATCTGCAAAAAATTATCAATATGTTGTCCGAGCATGCTTATTTATCTAAACTAACAGCAACCTCTTGCAAAACATGTTCGGTAGGTGCCTGTATATCTTGAATAACAACAAAGCCGATGCCGAGCACAAGCGCGATTAACACGGTATATGCAACAATTCGCGAATTATTTGATTTGGTGTAATAGCTTTTCATTTTATCCTTCCTATAAGTATTAAAAAAGATTGATTATATATTAACAAGGTTATATGCTGAGGTCAATAGTTAAGAATATAAAAGAAATGAAAATGCCAGAAATAAATAAAATAATACTTCTGGTCGGGTTGATGGGGAGCGGAAAGACAAGCGTCGGAAAGCGTTTGGCGCGGAGATTGTCTTTGCCGTTTGTCGACGGCGATCAGGAAATCGAAAAAGCCGCCGGTTTATCGCTTGTTGACGTACTTAAGTGTTTCGGCGAAAAAGAATATCGTGCCGGCGAGGAGCGTGTGATGAAACGTTTATTGCAAGGAGCGCCGTGTGTGCTTGCTTCCGGCGGTGGCTCGTTTGTTGCCGAGACAACTCGCAGATTGGCTAGAGAAAAAGCACTGACAATCTGGCTTAAAGCTGATATAGATACGCTTTATCATCGCACTGCCGGCCGTACCCGCCGCCCGTTTTTGCTGGGTGATAATAATACCGTAAAAAATAAACTTCAGGAATATATCAAGGAGGAATATCCGTATTATTCCGAGGCCGATATTGTGGTGGAAACCAGTGACGAAAGAGTGGAAAATACCGTGCGTCATGTGGTTGCCGCCATAAATAAATTCTATAAACGTAACAAACAGCAGAGGAAAGAAAATGCGCCCGAACAATCGCACGGCCGAACAAATGCGGCCGCTGGAAATCATTCCTGACGTTAATATTTATGCCGAGGGATCATGTTTAATAAAAGTAGGTAATACTCAGGTTTTATGCACAGCCAGCATCGATAGAAACGTACCGGCATGGCTTAAAGGGCAGAATCGCGGCTGGATAACGGCAGAATATTCACTTTTGCCGCGCGCCACGCAAGCCCGTGTTTCAAGGGAAACCAAGGGAGTAGGTGGACGTACTCATGAAATTCAGCGCCTTATCGGGCGTTCCCTGCGTGCGGTTACAGATTTGGAGGCAATGCCGGAAATTTGTGTGCAAATAGATTGCGACGTGCTGCAGGCAGATGGCGGAACCAGAACTGCGTCAATATCCGGCGCATTTGTGGCTTTATATAAAGCAATGCGAAAATTGGTGCAATCAGGTGAGTTGCCGCGCAATCCGATTCGCGAATACATGGCGGCGATTTCTTGCGGGATTTATGACGGAGAACCGATTCTCGATTTGGAATACGTTGAGGATTCGCATGCCGGAGCCGATACAAATTTTGTGTTGACCGAAAGCGGAAGAATTGTGGAAATTCAAGCAACAGCCGAAGGTGCTACATTCGGCGAACCGGAGTTTAACGAATTATTGCGCTTGGCTAAATCAGGGATTCACCAAATTATTTGCGCACAGAAAAAAGTTTTAGGAGAATAAGATGAAAATAACCGAAATTTTGTTTGCCAGCCACAATACCGGAAAAATAAAAGAAATAAAGCAAATATTGGAACCATTTGGTATCAGTGTTAAAACCGCAGCGGATATGGATTTTCCCGACGTTGAAGAAACCGGCTCTACCTTTGCCGAAAATTCACTTTTAAAATCTCAAACTATTGCCGCGGCTCTCGGTATTCCTTGCCTTGCCGACGATTCGGGATTGTGTGTTGATGCGCTTGACGGTGCTCCCGGAGTATATTCGGCACGCTATGCTCCCAATCGTGATTTTGATAAGGGTATGGATAAACTTTTGGCAGCAATGGCGCAAAGTGAGAATAAAAGTCGCAAAGCTCACTTTTCTTGCGTTATATCGTTGGCTTATCCCGATGGTAAATATAATTTGTTTGAAGGTCGTGTTGATGGTGTTATTGCCGAACATAAAATGCCCGGAGCCGAAGGTTTCGGATACGATCCGCTGTTTATCCCAGACGGTTATGATGTCAGTTTCGCCCAAATGTCTAAAGAAGATAAAAATAAAATATCGCATCGCGGTCGAGCTATGCGTCAGTTTAAAGATTTTTTGACTTCCATGTAAGGACTTTAAAATGAAACAAAAGATTTTTAACATCAATGCAGGAAGCTCATTTGTTGATGTTTTGGCTGAGCGTTATTTGAAAGAATATGAAAGCAATCCTGAAGGCTTGGCTAATGTTTTGTTCTTATTGCCAAACCGCAGGGCTTGCCAGAGTTTATCTGAGGCATTTGTGCGCTGTCGTGGTCTAACTCCGACTATTTTGCCGCAAATAAAACCGATTGCCGAGGCTGATGAAGATGAAGTTATTTTGACTTTGGATTCTTCGGTATTGGAAAATTTGCTTCCGGCAATCAATGAAACCGATAGGGTTTTGCAATTTACCAAACTGATTCTGAAAAAATCAGAGCTTGGGCTGGATAAAGTAACGTTGGCTCAAGCATACGTTTTGGCACGAAATCTTTCTTCTTTGATGGATATGACTTATAACGAACAACTTAAATTTGATAAAATCAAAGATTTGGTAGATGCCGAGTATGCGGAGCATTGGCAACAGACATTGGAACTGTTGGAAATTATTACCCGAAATTGGCCGGAAATATTGCGCGAAAACCAAAAAAATGATGTGGCGGAACGACGTAATTTACTGTTATCTGCAGAGATGGACTTATGGCAAAAAATGCAGACTTCTCAGCGGATTGTTGTTGCCGGAACTACGGCAGCATTTCCGATATTGAAACAACTTACCTATACTGTATTGAACTTACCGAACGGAGAAGTTTATTTATACGGATTGGATAAATATTTATCGGCGGAAGATTGGGAAAAAATAGATGAGAATCATCCGCAGTATGAGCTTAAAGAATTGTTGGAATATCTGCATATATCACGTGATGCAGTGGAAAATATCGATACCGCGTTTTTTACCGTTCGTGAAAAAATCGCGGCGGAGACCATGCGTCCGGCTGAAACAACCGCAGCATGGCGTGATTTAACTTTACATCCGCTACCCGCAGAGGCGTTTACACATATAAAATTAATCAACTGCGATGATGTCAGACAAGAAGCACAGGCTATTGCTCTGATAATCCGTCATACTTTGGAAACGCCGGAAAAAACTGCGGCACTTGTTACAATGGATAGAAATTTATCACGCCGTGTTGTTTCCGAATTACAGAAATGGAATATTGCCGCCGATGATTCTGCCGGAAAACCGCTGAGCCTGTCGCCGATAGGTATTTATTTGCAGCTTATATGCAAATATATGGAAGAACGTACCGATACGGCGATGATTTCATTGCTTAAGCATCCGTTTACGGCGTGTGGAAAAGCCGTGCCGATATTTTATCATAATGTGCGCAAGCTGGAGTATGCTTTGCGTTCCGGTATCGATTTTGATGATGAGATTCAAAACTTTTATGATGATTTCTGCGCTCGTATCAGGCCATTGATTGACTTATATGAACAGCCTGCTGTAGATTTACAAACCATATTTAAAACTCATATCAGGGTTGCCGAGAATTTGGCTGACACCGACAATAAAAAAGGTGCGCAGATTATTTGGAAAAATGATGCAGGTAATGTTGCAGCCGAATGGGTAAGCGATTTTGCCATACGCAGTGCTGAATTGCAAACCATAAAGACATCTGAATACAGCGCGTTTATAAGAATGATGCTTTCGGAAAAAAGTGTTCGCGCCCGTTACGGAACGCATCCGCGGGTTAAGATTTTAGGACCGATTGAAGCCAGACTCACTCAATATGACGTTACTATTATCGGTGAGGCCAACGAAGGGACATGGCCGAAAATACCGGAAGCTGATATGTGGATGTCGCGTCCGATGAAAAAAAGTTTCGGTTTCCCGCTGCCGGAGCGTCAAATCGGCGTAATGGCCGCTGATTTTGCCCACTTGCTGAATGCACCGGAGGTATATATAACTCGTGCCAAAAAAGTAGGTAAAGACCCTACAAACAAATCGCGGTGGTGGTTGCGCTTTGAAACAGTGCTGGAGGCAAATTTCGGCACCAAAGATGATGCTTATTCGTTTATTTATGAACAGCCTTACGCATATTGGGCTAAGATGCTTGATCGTATGGGAGAATATCATCCTATATCCGCGCCGCGCCCATGCCCGAAAGTAAAGCGTCGTCCTCAAAAATTGTCTGCGACCAATATTGAGCGATGGATGCGCAATCCGTATGAGATTTATGCCAAATACATTTTGAATTTACGTCCGTTGGATGAGTTGGATATTGAACGAGATATGAGAAACTACGGCACAATTGTTCATAATATTTTGAAAGAATATAACAATTCGCACGATAAAGACAAATATCCCGATAATGCGCTTAAAGAGTTACTTGAGCGTGGCAGAGAAGCATTTGCAGCAGATGAAATTCCGTCTGAAAAAATGGCTTTTTGGTGGCCGCGCTATGTTAAAAATATGGAATGGGTAGTAGCTCAAGAACGAGTCCGTCGTGGAAACATTGCACAGTTATATAATGAGTGCCGTGGAGAGATGTCTATGCCCGGCCCGCTGGGGAGTTTTGAAGTTTTCGCCGATGCCGATAGAATTGAAAAGCTAAAAGACGGCACACTTAATATTGTTGATTATAAAACCGGAAATGACAGCCGTAAAACAAATGAAGTAACCAGCGGAAAAGCACCGCAATTGCCGATAGAAGGCTTGATAGCGCAAAAGGGAGGATTTAAGGATATTGCGCCGGCACAAATCAACAGTTTGCAATACTGGGCGCTGAAAGATGAAACCCTACGTGAGGTCAAAGATGTCGATTGCCTTAAATCAATGGAAATAACCGAACAAACCATCCAAAATCTGATAAATGCTTATGCTAAAGAAGAACAGCCGTATTTGGTAAAGCCTCGTCCGTCCGATATGGATGGTTATTCCGATTATGATCATCTGTCGCGTTTGGATGAATGGTGCGTTCACGGCAATAAAACGGAGGAATAAAGATGGACGAACAATATTTTACCGAACAAAAAAAAGAGCTTGAAAAATACGCTACCCGAGATCAGCGTGATGCGGCAGATCCGACTAAATCGGTATGGGTAGAAGCTTCTGCCGGTACCGGTAAAACCAAAGTTTTGACGGACAGAGTTTTACGTTTGCTCCTAAATGATGTTAATCCGATTCGTTTGCTGTGTCTTACTTATACAAAGGCTGCGGCTGTTGAGATGTTATCTCGTATTTCTCAACGTTTGAGCGAATGGGCGGTGGAAGATGAAGTCGAGTTGGAAAAGAGTCTGAATGAATTATTGGGAGAAGAAATTAAGTCTGCTGCGGAATTATGCAATTATCGGCAAAAAGCTCGGACGTTGTTTGCCAAGCTGTTGGATACTCCGGGCGGAATCAAAGTTCAAACGCTGCATAGCTTTTGTACCGATGTGCTGAAACGCTTTCCGCTGGAGGCCGGCATTTCTCCATATTTTACCGTCTTGGAGGAGCAAGAGGTGCAAAAAGTTTTGACGCAGATTAAAGCAGAAATAGCAAACGAGGATGAAACAGCAGCAGATCAATTGCTTGCCGAAGCGCGCACCTATCTTATGAACAATACTTCGGAATTTACATTTGCCACCATGATTCAGAAAATTATTTTCAATCGCCGCAAGATGGGAAAAGTTATGGCAAATTATAAGGGTTTATCCGGATTCTTGGCGGCACTATCAGTCAAATTGGGTGTTAAAGATGATGATACCGACGAAAGCTATGTGCGGAATTTTATGGATTCCCTTCGTGAAAAACTGCCGGAGATTCGCGCCAATATCGCCGCCTTAAATTTTGGCGGTGAGCGTGATGTTGCCAAAGCAAATAAATTGGCGGATATAGCGGCCGGAAACTTTAGCACTGACGATTACGGGAGTTATAAAAGCTGTTTCTTAAAGGCGGATAATCATGTGTTTTCCGATGAAAAATTTATCGCTTCGCAAAAGGCTCAAAGGACGGATGCAAATTTACTGAAAAGATTGAAAGACGAAGCTGTCCGTCTGGAAGATTTTGAACAAAAGAGGCTGAAACTGAAACTTTATCAGTCCACTAAGGCAGCCTTTATATTAGCACAGGAAATTAATCGCCGCTACGAGGAATATAAAAAATCACAGTCCGGAATGGACTTTGAAGATCTGATTTATCATACGCGTAATCTATTGGAAAAATCCGATGCCAGACAATGGGTTTTGTACAAGCTCGATGGCGGCATTGACCATATTTTGGTAGATGAAGCGCAAGATACTTCGCCGGAACAATGGGATATAATCGGTAGTCTGAGTGAAGATTTTTTCAGCGGTATCGGGCAGCGTGACATTAATCGTACCCTGTTTGTGGTTGGTGATCGCAAACAATCCATTTATAGTTTTCAGGGAGCGGATCCGGATAAATTCGATATAATGTCCCAAAAATTTGCCGATAAATCAAAGCAAGCCGATAAACCGTTTGAACGAGTAAATTTGGAAATTTCGTTTCGTTCTGCGCCGGCGATTTTGGATTCGGTAAATCAAATTTTTGCTACCGAACAAGCTGCCGATGGTGTGGTAATTGAAAATCATAAAGTTGCGCATAAACCGTATCGCGTCGGACAGTTTGCCCAAGTTACGATAATGCCGCTACTTGAGCCGGAAAAAAACGAAAAGGTGCATATTGAAAACGAATATTTGCGGCCGCCGGTAGAACGAGTTTATCAAACTGCATTAGTAACACAGATGGCTGAAAAAACTGCTCACAAAATACGGCAGATGATAGATGAAAGTGCAGATTCTTCAAAACCTTTGCACTACCGCGATATTATGGTTTTGGTTCGTACCAGAAACGATTTTGTTGAAGAATTTATCCGCGCTTGCGAAAAGGAACATATAAATATATCAGGCGCAGATAAAATGATTCTTTCGGAACATATTGCTATTCAGGATTTAATATCCCTTGGCAAGTTTTTATTATTTCCGCAAGACAGTCTTTCATTAGCCGAGGTTCTGACTTCTCCTCTTTTTTCCATAAATGAAGAATTGTTGGAGGATTTGTGTTACGGACGCGAGTACGGAGAGGAATTATGGGACAGAATGCGGACAGAGCCGCGCTGTGCTGAAATATATAGTCAGTTGACAACTCTCTTAAATAATTTGGACTATGTACGACCGTATGAACTATTTAATTTTGTGTTATCGCAGATGGGAGGAAGACGCAAATTTATCGAGAGGATGGGACACGAAGTCGAAGATGCACTCGATGAATTTATGAATTTAACCATTGATTATGAACAGAATCAAATACCGTGTTTACAGGGGTTTATTGCGTGGTTTGGAGAATATAAGCGTGAAATAAAACGTGAAAGCGATGATCAGGAAACCGATGCCGTGCGCTTATTGACGGTACACCACTCTAAAGGCTTGCAATCTCCTATAGTCTTTCTGCCGGATACCGGAACCGTACCGCAAAATGATAGATCCAATGATTTTTTGCAAGATGATGATTTAGGTTATTATCCGCTTAATTCAGGATATTATGATGATATATGTACTGAAATCAACCGAAAAAATCAGCAAAAGTCGATGAAAGAATATCATCGATTGCTATATGTGGCCTTAACTCGTGCCGAAGATCAGCTCATTATTGGAGCATACGGCAAGAAAAATGCCGAATCATGGTATGAATTGTGCCGCAGCGCCCTTGCTTCGGCTGATGCTGCGGATAATGATGAAATTGTAAAAATATCTAAAGAATATATGCCGAAAAAACAAAAACACAAAAAAACAATCGCCAACAGTGAAACTCCGTTGGAATCTTGGATTTTTGCAAACATGGAACCGGAAAAAACTTTGGCTAAACCATATACTCCGTCTAAAGAAGACAATGAGGAAGAACCGGATTCGTCATCTCCTTTAGCTTCAGGGCAAAATTTTTATCGTCGCGGAACACTTATTCACCGTCTGCTGCAGTTTTTACCGCAAAACACCGGAGATCGCGAAAAGGCCGTTGATTTATATTTGCAAAAATATGGCGCTGATTTCAGCATACCGGAATGTCGGCAAATAAAAACTGAAGTTATGGCTCTGATTGGTAATCCGGAATTTTCTGCGCTGTTTGGCAAATATTCAAGAGCTGAAGTGCCGATTATGGGCGAAGTTGATGGTAAGATTATCTCGGCGCAGCTCGATCGTTTGGTGGTGCTGCCTGATAGAATAATGATTGTCGATTTTAAAACCAATCGTCCGGCCGGTCAATCAATCGAAGATACGCCTCGAGTATATATAAATCAGCTCAAAACTTATGCAAAGCTGACGGCAGAAATATATCCGCACAAGCCGGTAGAAACTTATATATTATGGACCAATGAAACCAGATTAATGCGGGTTACGTAAAAAATTGTTGTAATTATTTCGATTATATTTAATATAATAGAAATACGAACTATATATATTGCAAAATTAATCACATAAGGAGAAAAAAATGACACAACCTTTAACAGACAGCCAGTTCAGCGAAAATGTATTGAATGCAAAGGGATTGGTTTTAGTGGACTTTTGGGCGGAATGGTGTGGACCATGCCGTCAGCTCGGTCCGATTTTGGAAGCAATAGATAATGAGATTGGTAAAGATGTCAAAATCTATAAAATGAACGTGGATGATTCGCCGGAAATCGCAGGACAACTGGGGATTCGCAGTATTCCGACTATGTATCTGTTTAAGGATGGCAAACAGATAGATGTTAAAGTAGGCTTAAATACTCAATCTGCCATTCAGGATTGGGTTCAATCATATAAATAAAAATACTTGCAATTTTCAGCAGGTGTATTGATACAAACTCCGTAGGCAAGAGAAGAAAATTGCTTGCGGAGTTTCATTGTCTCTCTTAAAAAAATAACTCCTCGGTTATGGGGGCCGATTCGATATATGATCGGACTGATTGTATGCAGTTGTGAACTTTCCGTATTGAAAGATTAAAGGCGGTTTTGTTTTTTAATTGCAACAAAAGGACGTTCCGGCAATAAAAATAAAAGCCTGTCGCATAGATAAACAAAGCATACGATAAATAGGTCGATAATTATGCCAGATACGCCAAGAGAGTAGAATGTATTTGCATAATGCTGCTTTTCGAATACATATTTCTGAAAAAGTTACAAAAGAAATGGAAATCTGCAAATTTATAAATATGTTTCGTTTTGCTGCGCAGTTGAATTTTACGGTAAATCCATGCGGATTATACTTGAGCAATTAAAAAACGCCGCATAAATTGAAGCGGCGTTTTTATACCTTTGTTTCAGAAAACTATTTGCTTTCCGTAACTTCGCTCTCTGCTTTTTCAGCTTCGGCAGCGGCAGCTTTTTCAGCGGCAACGCGAGCCAAATCTTTAGCACCTTTAGCGTTAATATCACGATCAACCAATTCAATGATTGCCATCGGAGCGCAGTCACCATAACGGAAACCGGACTTCAACACGCGGGTATAACCGCCGTTGCGTTCCTTATAGCGTTCGGCTAAAGTAGAGAAAAGTTTGGAAACAACTTCATCATTGCGCAAGAAACCTGCAGCCAAACGGCGACTGTTTAAATCACCTTTTTTGGCATAAGTAATCATTTTATCGGCAAAAGTACGAAGTTCCTTTGCACGGGTTAAAGTAATGGTAATTTGTTCGTGCGTCAACAATGCACCGGTCAAATTAGAGAACAAAGCTCTTCTTTGACTTTTCGGCATATTAAATTTTCTATGTGCATCACCATGTCTCATGGGTGTTTTCCTTTCATTTTCTCTGTGCTTTGCTGGGCAAAGCGGATTAATCCAGCGCTTTTACTACGGTTGCCCGAAGGCTCATACATAAAAGCGATTCGTTTTTCGAGAGATTCACTAACATATAATTTTTTGAAATGCAAGCAGAATCTGTAAAAACAGGCATAAAAAAAGCCCGCCGCAGCGGACTTAAATTTAATTTTTTGATAATTACGCGGAGCGAGCACGGTCCTTATTGATTTTCAGCGGTTCCAACTTAGCCACCTTTGTATTATCCAAAACTTTGGCTTCGTTTTGCTCGTTGATGATAAGCGGATTGTTAAAGCCGCGTTCAATAGCCTCCACCAGCGGATTTTGTAAAGACGGAACATTTTCTGCTTCCTGCATCGGCACCATCGGCTGAGCAAAAATCTTTTTGAACGTATCCAAACTTGCACCGGAATACTGTTCAACCGCTTGCGCATAATCTTTCATCGGCGTCAACGGCATCTTAAAATCACTTTCCAGCGATTCTTTGGATGCACCGGAATGTTCACGAACAGCGTAAGAAGTGTTCATTTCCAGTAGTTTTGCTCCGCCGATGGAGAATTTATCTGCCTTTCTTTCCATATCTCTCATTCCTAAATTATAAGCCAACATTTGATGAATTTTCTTCATCCTTTTGTCTAACTGTAACATGTATAAAATATTTTGTCAAGAGAAATCGAAAAAAAATTACAATTTGTTATAAAAGTAACTATTTTGTTACGAAATATGCGTAAAATCTGCGTAAAATGAACTGATAAAAGGAACGACAAAATGTCTTTATTCAAATCAATTGCAACTTTCGGCGGATTTACTCTTGTCAGCCGTGTGACCGGTTTTGTACGCGATATGGTGTTGGCGTATTTTATGGGGGCAGGGGCAATGGCAGATGCTTTTGTGGTGGCGTTTAAATTGCCTAATTTGTTCCGCAGTCTGTTTGCCGAAGGTGCCTTTACCAGTGCGTTTGTGCCGCTGTTTTCCCAAAAGTTGGTGGGAGAAGGCAAGAAAAGAGCAGTGTTTTTTGCCGCGCAAGCGATGATGATTTTGGCGGTAATTGTCGGACTTTTGGTTCTGTTGTTTGAATTGTTTATGCCATACGTAGTAGCTGTTTTGGCCCCCGGATTTCATGATGATGCCGGCAAAATAGAGTTGGCGGTCGAACTTTGCCGTATCACGTTTCCGTTTTTGTTGTTGATTTCCATTGTATCTTTTCAGGGAGGAATACTTAACTCGTTTGAAAAATTTGCGGCACCGGCGGTGGCACCGGTGATTCTGAACATAACAATGATTTTATCGGCGTTTGTGTTTGTGCCTTTTATGCCGACTGCAGCACACGGATTCGCACTCGGTATAACGGTTGCCGGTGTTTTTGAAATGCTGTGGCTCTATCTTAATTTACGACACATCGGAGTAACTTTGCCCCCATATTTGCATTTGATTAAAATTGTGCGTAATCCGGAAATTAAAACACTATTCAAGCGCATAGCACCCGGAGTTGTCGGTGCGGGTATATATCAAATCAATATGGCGGTTGATACGATTTTGGTATCGCTTGCCGGAACCGGAGCAATTTCTTGGCTGTACTATGCCAACCGCTTGCAACAGTTGCCGCTCGGAGTGGTTGGTGCCGCCATCAGTGTCGCACTTTTGCCGATTCTCTCAAAGTATTTGAAAACGGATGATTTAGAAAATGCGCGCGCCACTCAAAACCAAGCGATCGAATACGGCTTGTTGCTGTCATTGCCGGCGGCTGTGCTGCTGATTGTGTTGGCTCATCCGGTGGTAAAATTTTTGTTTCAGCACGGAGCGTTTGCTGCGCATGATGCAAAAATGACGGCGTACGCGGTAATAGCTTATTCCATAGGGTTGCCGTGTTATGTTTTGGCCAAAGCCATGATGCCTAACTTTTTTGCCAGAGGCGACACGGTAACACCGGTTAAATATAGTTTTTGGGTATTTGTTACCAATTTAGTGTTCAACATTATTTTGATGCAGTGGTTCGGACATGTCGGGATTGCCATGGCAACGACGATTGCGGCCTTTGTTTCGCTCGGACAATATATTGTCGGACTTAAAAAACGCGGTTACTGGCATTTTACGGCACCGCTTATCAAGCAAACAGTAAAAATTATTGTTGCATCGTTTGTCATGGGAGCAGTGGTTTGGCTGTTAAATTCCTTATTATTGCAGCACTTTCCGTTGTTTCTTAAGAGCAAAATGCATCTTTTCTGCGGTTTGGCGGTTGACGGCATAATTGCACTTGCAATTTTGCTGATAATGGTTAAAATATTGCATATTATAGATTTTCGGCAGTTGCTGAATATGGCAAGGAGAAAGCATGGCTAAAGCAACAAAACGCGATAATAATAAAAATATTGCGACGTGGAAAGACGGGTTTGATACTTTTTTCGCGGCCGTAAAGACGCTGTCTTTTGCCAAAGTTCGGCGAAAATTTATTGATTTCAGTAAAAAATTTCGGCGAGACTATTGGCCAAATGCGGTTAATTCTGTTCGAAAGTATTACAGCAAAATAAAGCCAAAATTTCTAAGCGCTGAAAAATGGTTGCTTAAACTGATCCGCCATTGGCGATTCTTAACGATATTTTTGCCGTCATTTATATTTTTCTACTACTTAATGGGAAGTATGATTGCCGAAAAGATAGATGTTTCTACCGAATATAAACCGCAATCCAAGCATTTGCCAATGTTTGAAACGGCAGAAGCTATGTCATTTTTACTTAAACGAGAAGTTGATGATAAGATGTGGACTCCGAATTTGCCGTTTATCTTTCCGGCTTATGTACTGGATAATATGCCTAATTTCCAAATCGGAGTTGTCCGCGGAGTAAAAGAAATAATTCCTGCAGTTCGCAATTTTGAGCGCAATACCGATGCCCAGAACAAAGATATAAAGTCTGCTTATAAATTGCTCGCTTATCCACCCGATATATGGCTAATGTCACGCAAAGGCAATTTTAATCTGGCTCCGTCATCTAATGCGCAGTACCGCAAAGCTGCAGCGGAGTTACATCGTTTCGGTAAAGATGGGGCATTTTTTTCGATGAAAAAAGATTTAGATATTTTGTTACAAAAAATCAGTAAAAATTTGCAAAATATAGTGACTCGCAATGAAGAACAACAACGTGAAAAGTCATCAGACTGGATTGATACCACTTCGGACGATTTATTTTATTTTGGTAAAGGATATGCCTTTGCGCTGTGGCAAATCTCTAAAACGGCAGGTGCGGATTTTAAGGATATAATTTTGAAGAATAATCTTTATACCGAGTGGACATATTTGGTTAATTCTCTAAAAAAAGCTGCGGAACTTAATCCTTTGGTGGTACGTAACGGAACTTCTGACAGTACATTTGTACCGAATCATTTGTTGATGCAGAATTTTTATTTGCAGCGGGCGATAATCTCTGCCGAGAGAATTCGCCTCGGATTAGCGGAAGAAACAAATGCAGATTAAAGTAGAAGAACTTAGTGATATCATAAATTTCTATCCGCAGCAGACAATTGATGTTGATAGCAGAATTTTGGTGGCGAATAAAGATACTATACCATCTGCCGCATTGTGCCGCAATATTTTGGAACTGGATGCGGCAATGCGGATTTTGCTGACATCGGATTTAATTTCCGTAAAACATAGCGCAACGGATATTGAAACTTTTAAGATGCTGATTATGGCGGAAATTGATGACTATTTTACCATTCCATATTGTATATCGGGTTCTGCGGATAATTTGCCCCTAAAAGATTATGCCGAAGCTTTGGCCGATGCCATAATTCGTCCCACTTTAAAGCGCGATAAGGGTGATATCATCATTCACAATATCGATAATGGAACAATGGAAATGTCTTTTGCCGGGCACTGTGCCGGCTGCCCTTACGCACAAAACACATTGCATAATGTGGTTGCAAAAACTTTTATGCGCTACTTGCCGCAGATAACAGAAATAAAATTACGGGAGAAAAAATGAAAACAGTAATCATAAGTTTGCTTTCTTTCTTTTTTATAATCGGAACCGCTTCGGCAGAAATGATTACGGAATATGAAGACGGCGCTTTGATTATAAAGAAAGCGTCGACAAATGAAGTCAAAGATTTTTTTCGGCGCCACCCTTATGAATACGCAGTACAACAGGCGGAAATACCCAAAATTTATTTTAAGCGGTTGCCGTACGACTGGAATCGAACACCGGAAAATGCAGCTAAAAACCGTACTTTTATCCGAATTCTGCTGCCGCTCGTCTTAAAAGTAAATGAAGAAATATTGCAAGACAGAAATAAAATTATTGAACTTTATGGCAAGCTCGATATAGAAGGCCAACTTTCTAAGCAAGATGAGGAATATATTCAAAAACTTGCTGCGTTGTATGATGCTTATACACCTATGAAAGGCACCGAAGGATTGAAAATTCTAATAAAGCAACTGATAAATAAAGTAGATGCCGTGCCTCCTTCAATTATGATTTCGACTGCTGTAATTTATTCAAATTGGGGAACTTCAAAATTAGCTGTGGAAGATAATTCTCTTTATAAAGAGGAGGTTTGGTACACCAATCAAGGGCGCAAACCACAGGATGACGATGACGGTGATTACCGCTATAAAATTTATACCGATTTGGAAGATGGTATCAGAGCGCGTGCTTTGAAAATAAATTCTCATATCAATTATGATTATTTTCGCCATACGCGTTTACATCAGCGGAAAATGGGAAAAGACCCCAACGGTGTAAGCTTGGCTGCACAGATGATGTTTGACAGCAACATAAAAAACATCGGCGGTATGATTGATTACACGCTTTCGTTTTATAAATTGCAATATACGGATTCATCTCCGCGATTGGTTGATTTTATCATCGATGAGCAACCGTAGAACACAAGGAATATACAATGTTTATCAGTTTGAATAAAAAAATTTTATACAGTTTATTTATTTTTACGGTTTTATTGATAATAGTATTTTTTGCCATCTTCATAAACTTCTATAATCAAAAAATGCAAGATAGCCGAAATTCGGTATATTTACGCAACCAATACGTGGTTGAGTTGCTGATGGACAATATTCAGATGCAAAGCATTATTTCCGAAATTGCGCAGCGCAATCCGCGCCTGATGCAAAACAAATATTATAATATCAGCGGTGAAAAAATTGATTTGGCTCAGCGTGAGCTGACAAACGAACAAAAATTAAGTGAAGAATTGCGCAAAAATTATAGCAGCAATCAAGAAGCCGTGACAGTCGGAGCAAAAATCGTCGTAATCGGTTTATCGGTGGTATTATTATTGGTTCTGATCATTTTAATATTTCTGGATCGTTGGGTAATACATCCTTTAACCGGACTTATCAATATCAGTAACGAAGTTTCTTCAGGAATTTTCTCGAGCCGTTTGCCGGAGCATAAACGCCGCCTGTTTCAAGACGAATTTGATATACTTTATAAAACCTTTAACCAAATGTTGGACAGTATTGAAAATAATATTGAAGAAACCAAAATACGTGAAAGATTTTTGCAGCAGCTTATTGATGCCATCCCCGATGGTATTCGTGTGATAGATACAAATTATAATGTAGTTATGGCCAATGCGGCATTTTATAAATTGCTTGAATTGAGACAATCCTGCATTGGGCAAAAATGCCATATCGCCTACGGTTATAAATGTGATACTTGTCCGCAAAGCCATTATGATTGCCCAATAAAATATACCAAGGATAAAGAAGAAGCATTTCATGCTATTCATGAAGTTGGTAAGATGCCGTTGTATGTTAATGCGGCAAAATTGCATTTCGGTAAAAAGAACAATGAGTACTATATTATTGAAGCTATACACGATTTAAGCCGTGATGTAAGTTTTTCGCATCAGCAGAAAATATCTTCTTTGGCGTTTCTCTCCACTTCTTTGGCGCATGAGATGAAAAACAATTTAGGGGCAATTCGCTTGATTTTAGAGGCTGTTTTAAGTGAAGATGAAAACAAAGATATAATTAATGCTGACTATAAAAAGTATCTGCAAATGGCTCATAAACAGATGGATGAAGCTATTCAAATACCGGAGAGGTTATTAAAACTTGCACGATATTCGGATAAAGAAATAGATACCATAGATGTTGCTGCGGCCGTTAAGGATATTCTTTTGATGGTTGATTATGAAGCTAAACGCTGCGGTATCGAATGTGTGCAAAAAATAGAAAACGGTTTAATATTCAGCGGCAATGAAACTGATTTTAAGATGATGCTCTTAAATTTAATTCAGAACGCATTGAAAGCAATGCCTGACGGAGGTATACTTACTGTTACCGCGGCAAATCAACGCAATAATGCCGTAATCACCATTAGCGATACGGGTATTGGAATCGAGCCGCAAAAATTAAACCGTATTTTTGAGCCTTTTTATTCGGCAAACAGCAAAATAAAAAGCTCAGGTTTGGGATTAGCTATTGTCAATAACTTAGTTTCCAAGGCTCATGGTAAGATCACGGTAAAAAGCAACGTCGGTAAAGGTACGGAGTTTAAAATAAGAATACCGCTTCGCCATGGTAAGCACAAAAAATCATAAAGCACATGGGCCGATAATGTCATTGTCTATGCGTTTTTCTTCAATTCCGTAAGGGTCTTGATGGATAATGATTTGAGCATTCGGATACATTTGGACTATTTTATGTTCGGCATGTTCGGCTATTTCGTGTGTTTTTAACAGTGAAAGCTCGCCGTCAAATTCCAAATGAATCTCAAAAAACAACCTGGAACCGGAAATGCGGGAACGCAAATCATGATATCCTTTTATCCCGTCTATCTTAAGAACTTCACGTACGATTACGGCTTTTATTGAATTATCGACTTCTTTGTCGGTAATTTCAGCCAAAGCTTTTTCGGCAATTTTGAAAGCGGTAAAAATCAAATAGCACGACACAAGCACGGCAGCCAATATATCAAACCATGTCCAACCTAACCAATGCACTGCCGATAATGAAAATAAAACGGTAATGTTAGCAGCCAAATCTATAACATAATGAGAACTGTCGGCCTCAATCGCCTGCGAATGAATGCGTCGAATAACATATTTTTGAAACATAATCAAAAGTAGGGTTATCAACAAACTTACGGTCATAGTACACACACCGACAAAAGTGTCCGTAAGAATAACCGGATGAAAAAAACGATAGAAGGCATCATATAAAATAAAACAAGCTGAGCCGCTGATAAAAGCCGCCTGAATAAGTGCACTCACGGATTCCGCTTTGCCGTAACCATAACGATGATCACAGGTCAAAGGCCTGTCCGAATACATTACGGCTATGAAAGTAATAACGGAAGAAAGTACATCAGCCAAACTGTCCGCCGTTGAAGAAAGTATTGACAGAGAACCGGTGGTAAAAGCTGCCGCGGCTTTTATTATGGTTAATAAACAAGCTGTGGCAACACTGGCAGCTGCCGCTGCATGCTTATACTGCGATTCGCTTAAATTTTTATTTGATGATTTCAAGAAGCATCTCCATTTTATCATTATCAACTACAGCAGCTTTATTACCTAAAAATTGCGCCAACAGTTTCAAGTGCTTATTCGGGTTATTTTTATCAAGGCGATAAGCCACATAAGATTTATCCGATGTTTTATAAAATTCAATATCAGCATAATTTCCGCCTTCGATATCTAAATGCAGCGTTTTTTGCGGTGCTATATTCGGCTTATCGGTTATTTCGGTAAACGGCACATTGAGCAAAACCTTCATCAAATTGGTTAAGTACATATCATCTTCCGGATTTTGGCTGCGATCATAAGGCCTGCCATAACGCAAATCCCACACATTGGAATAAGTCCATTTATGCCAATCCAAATCCATATCTACAAAATCGGCACTTATTTCCCAAACCTGAAATTGATTGTCAAAACGCATATATGCCGCTTTGGCACTGCGCCCGATATCAATATTGATATCTCCGAGCAAAAAGCTGAGAATCAAATCATCACCGTTTTGCAGATTTACGGAAATAACGCCGGAATTTTCATCTTCAAGCGGCAACAGATTGAAAAGTGCCAGATTTTCCGCTTTGTTGCTTTTACGTGCAAAATAACGCGCATCTACAAGTGTGGTCAATAAACGACGAATACGTTCCTGATATACCGGTAAATTAGGCATGCTATCGAGTGTCCAAGCACCGTTATCATAACGAAAACTCAATTCGGTTTTGTTTGTTTTTAGCACAATATGGTTTACGTTATTCAAATTTTTTGACAGTTCCGGAAATACCTGTTTATTTTCATAAGCATCTATACTGCTGCGATTAACCGCATAAATCGAAAGCAATGCCCCTGCAAAAATCAGCAGGCAGATACCGCTCAAAATCAGTAATTGCCGATTAATCTTAAGAGTAAATGAATAAGTTGATTTGTGTTGCAGCAAACGAACAATCAAAAACAATAGCAAAATAATACCGCCGATTGAAGGCAATAGCCAGATATTGATAAAATTGACACGGGCCGCCACGGTACGGATACTCTCATAAGCTCTGGTACGTGCTTCGCTCAACTGTTTTTTATAGTCATTAAGCTGGTTTCTTATTTTGGAGATGGCAGCCATCTCGTCTGCCGTGAAATTATCACGCCCTTCAAATTCTTTTTTGCCCCAAACTTCCTGAATAGCTTTTTTGGCTGCGTCAATTTGCTCGAAAATTTTTTCTTCTTGCTGTTTGTATTGCAATGAATCCAAGCGTCGAATCAGCTCAATATCTTCAAATCTTCGCGCCAGAACACGTTTGCCGCGAAGACCGATAAGTGATTTATCTCCGGTCAGATAGTCAAGAGCATTGAGCAAGATATTGGCATTATCAAACACAGATGTAACATATTCGCTGTCAAGCAAATATATTTTATCCATCCAAAATCTGTCGTATAAAAAATCAGAATCGGTAAAAACAATTACATCGTAAGGATTATCCGGCTCCAGACCGATAATTTCCGCCGCCATAAATTTATTGTTATTATCGGGCTGAAAATCTTTCAGCACTTCCTGCGGATTCAAGCCGTCTATAACAACACTTGATGATACCATTGCCGAGATATCTCCGGCTTTGAGCAACGGATAAAAGGCAATTTTCCCGTCTTTGTATTTTTGTAAATCAGGCATAATTGCCGAAGCGGAAGCCAACATAACCTCTTGCAGATTTTTAGTAATCGGGTGTTTTGGATTCATGGAGTCCCGATGCAGGCGGAATTGGATTACGTCTTGTGAAAATACAGGATTTTGAGTATAATCCGTCGTAGCATCAACCGTAATTGAATTTTGCAAATCTGCGACCACAAAATCTTTATAAAATTTAAAATTCCATATTTTTTCAAAAAAGTCGGAGTGCGATGCGGAAAGAAACTGTTGAATCGGAGCATATAATCGAGAGGCCTCGTTTGCCGGATCAAGTACCAAAACAATTTTTCCTCCCTGATTGGCATAGATTTTAACTTTTTCTAATGTTTCTTCGGTTAAAAATTTCGGATAAAAAATCAACACGGCGTCAAATTGGTATTTTTCAAAATCCTGAGGTGCGGTGATATGGTGAATACGGTAATCTTTATCCAAAATATTTATAATTTCCCAAGCGCCGTCCAGCATAATGTTCGGATCATCGGAATTTTTACCGAAAATCGGCAAACTTGTCAATATTCCTAAATTCTTCTTAACTTTGCCGAGCTGATGAATTTTGGTTGAAATATCCTGTTCCAGACGACCGAATTGATCGGTTGCGAAAAATGCAATAACCTCTTTATTTTGTAAACTATCCTCAAGAGTCATACCGAATAAGGCGCTCTGATTCAAATCTATCAGCGGAATTGATTGTAAACCATCGGCAATGGCAAGATCTTCTTCTTTGCTTAAGAATTCCGGATAATAAACTTTATAATCAAATTTACCGTTGCTGTTACTTTTATATTTATGCAGCAAAATGCGTATATTGTCGAATTGTTCTCGTAAATCTGGGTTGCGTTGTCCTAAAATCGGAGAAAAATACAGTCTGGCTATAATCGGTTCTTTTATGTTTTGCAAAATATCCACGGTGCTTTGCGTTAAGGTGTAGTTTTTTTCGGCGGTGCCGTCATATTGAAAGTTTGTTGTAAGATTATTGGCAAGAATATTAATGCCAAAAAATGCAATCAACAGCATCAACCATGCCGAAACCGTATAAATATGGCTGCTCGATTTGAGCCAGCCTGAAGTGCCGGCGGTTTTGAAATTGATAATCAGTATGGTTGTATAATTACCGAAGATAATCAGCGATAAAAAGAAAATAATATCACGCAGTTCAAGTAAACCGTGAGTAAGCGTGTCAAAATGCGTTATAAAACTGAAAGAAGCCACAACATCAATCATTGAATCCGGCAGAAACATTCTGAAAAACGACAACACGTATTCCATTCCGCTCCAAAAGAACATCAGGTTTGCAATAACCGAAAGTACCAGAGCAATTATCTGATTTTTAGTCAGAGCCGACATAATCTGTGAAATTGCCAACATACATCCGGCCAAGATAAAAGCGGCGCAATATCCCATGAAAATTACAAAATTATCGGGAGTACCGAGAGCATTAACCGTAATCCAAAACGGAAAAGTGAGTAACAATGCCAAACCGCAAAAAATCCACGCGGCAAGAAATTTGCCCAATACCAAAGCCGTAATTGATATCGGCATTGTTGCAATTTGCACAATGGTTTTGGAGTGAAATTCTTCTGACCATAAGCGCATGGAAATACCAGGAATAAACAACAAATACAGCCATGGTATAAAAGCAAACATTGCCAACAAATCAGCTTGTCCCCGATTGAAAAAATCACCGAAATAAGTTGTAAAAGATGCGTTCAGCAAAACAAAACAAAACAAATAAACATAAGCGAGAGGCGAAACAAAATAACGGATAAGCTCATTTTTGGTAACTGTCATAATTTTACTAAGCATCAGGGTTCTCCTTGTGAGTTAATTTGCGGAAAGCGGCAGCAATAGAACGAGTTTTTGTTTGTTTTAACAAATCGTTGAGAGTACCATCTGATTTGATTTTTCCCTTGTCCAAAACGATTATACGGTTGCAAATGGACTCCGCTTCTTCCAACAGATGAGTAGAAATGATTATGGTTTTATCTTTAGCCATTTTTTTGATAAGAGAGCGGATATAATCTTTTTGGTTTGGATCAAGTCCGTCGGTAGGCTCGTCCAAAAGCAAAATCGGCGGGTTACTCAAAATACTCTGTGCAAAACCTACGCGGCGCTGATACCCTTTAGACAATGTTTCGATTTTTTGCGCGAATACATCGGTTATATTGGCAATTTCTGCTGCTTTTTGCACTGCTTCTTTACCCAAGCCACGCAACTGTGCCATATACGTTAAAAAGCGCTTGACGGTAAGGTCGGCATAAAGGGGTGCTCCTTCCGGCAAAAAACCGATATGGGCTTTAGCAAAAATCGGATATTGTGCAATATTTTTTCCGAGTACCTTGATTGTACCCGAAGTCGGAGCCAAATAGCCCGCTATCATATTCATCAGAGTAGATTTACCGGCACCGTTAGGTCCGAGCAAAGCTATTACTTCGCCGACTTCGGCTTTGAAGTTCAGGTTATCGGAGGCTTGTATCACTCCGTAACTTTTGCACAAATCTTTAACAGTGATTGTCGATTTTTCAGATTTTTTCATATATTTCTCCTCCGCTCATCGGCTCAATTACGCCGGTTGTTGTTGGGTAAGTTAAAGACAATCCGTATATGCGTCGCACCGCATTGAAGGCTGTGGCCTGTGCTCCCGCGGCAGTCAATTCCGGTTCTATTTCAGTTATATTATGCAATGTTCGCGGTGCAAAATTTTGCCGTATCATGCGTAACAGCGTCGGATTTTTACAACCCTCGCCGCCGACATAGATATTGGAGGGAATTTTAGGCAGAAAGTCAAAAGCGGCCTGATAAATTGCTTCGGCAATAAAAGTGGTTGCGGTGGCAGCGCCATCCTCCAATGACAAACCTTCCAGATGTTCTTTTTTGTCGGCAAAGCACATAATATCCAATGCTTTGGGAGGTAATGCTTTCAGTAATTTATGGTGCAATAATGTTTCTATAACATGGACATCTGCTTTTCCGGTTATGGCGAGTTTTCCTCCGTAATCGGTCTGCATATTGGCATGACGAAAAGCCCAATCCTCAATCATGGCAACTCCCGGAGCGCAATCAAAAGCCGCAATTTCTCCGGATTGACCGAGATAAACCATACTGCAAACGGCATCAACTTCAATAAACAACGCAGGTCTTTCAACAGACTGTCCAAAACTGCTGATAAATGCCGGAATCAACGGAGAAGCCTGCCCTCCGGAAAGTAAATCCGCTCTGTGAAAGTGTGTGATAATCTCGCACTCGGAATTATCCGCTAAAATATGCCCATCTTCCAGCTGATACGAACATTTTTCTTCGGGATTGCTGAAGATTGTCAACCCGTCAACACCGCAGCAATCGACTTTGATATCGCCCGCGAAATCTTTTATGCAAGCAGCATAAAACAGACTTATGTCTTCTCGTATCTTCTGCACTTCGGGATTGTTTTTGAGCTCGCTGTAATTCCAACCACGGTGCGCCGTAAGCTCTCTGATTTTTATACATAATTCTTCCGGATAGTGCACGGTTTGTGTTTTTACAAATTGCTGCACATCGACACCATCGGTGGATATAAGTGCCAAATCCGCCGTATTCAATGAAGCATTGCCGTAAACACCGAGTGCATTTAAACTTTTTATTATCATTAAAAATTAAATCCTGTTGCAATGGTAAAATAATATGCTAGTATACGTTAAAAATTGGTATAAATACGAAAGGACAGAGGATAACCCATGACAAAATTTAAATCGGAATTTTTGAATATTATGCAGGAGCGCGGTTTTTACAATCAATGCACCAATGAGGAGGGGTTTGATAGCTACCTTTATGAGTGTGAAAAAACAGGCAAACCGGCAGTGGGATATTTAGGTTCCGATCCGACCGGCGACAGCTTGCATGTGGGGCATATTGTGCCGCTGATGATGTTGCGTTGGTTTCAAAAATGCGGGCATAAGCCTCTGACTTTGGTGGGCGGAGCAACCGCGCGTATCGGCGATCCGTCGGGCAAAGATAAGTTGCGCCCGTTTTTGGATGAAGCTACTTTGGCGCACAATGCACAGGGGCTTAAAAAGTCGTTTTCCAAATTTTTAAAATTCGGTGACGGCCCGACCGATGCTTTGATGGTTGATAACTGGGATTGGTTCAAAAACGTTAATTATCTCGAATTTTTGCGCGACATCGGTACTTGTTATTCGGTCAACCGTATGCTGACCATGGATAGTGTAAAAAGCCGCTTGGAACGCGAACAGCCGATGTCGTTTTTGGAATTTAATTATATGCTGTTGCAAGGTTACGACTTCTGCGTTTTGTTGCAAAAATATAATTGTCGCGCGCAAATTGCCGGTGCCGATCAATGGGGCAATATAACCTCCGGAACAGAATTGGGACGCCGTCGCTATGATACGGAATTGTTCGGCTTTACCAGCCCGATTATTACCGATTCTGCCGGCAAAAAAATGGGTAAATCCGAAGGTAATGCCGTATGGATTAATGAAGATAAACTGCCGTCGTATGACTATTATCAATACTTCCGCAACATCGGTGATGCCGAAGTCGGAAAATGCCTGAGAATATACACCGATTTGCCGATGGATGAAGTTTATCGCTTGGAAAAATTACAGGATAAAGAAATCAACGAAGCCAAAAAGATTCTGGCCTTTGAAGCTACCAAAATTTGTCGTGGCGAAGCAGAGGCCAAATCGGCGCAGGAAACGGCAATCAAAACTTTTGAACAAGGCACGGCCGGCGATGATTTGCCGACCATCAGTGTGGACTTAAATGCCGGTATCGGGGTTTTGGATGCCTTTTTGCAAATCGGTTTTGTGGAGAGCAAAGGTGAGGCTCGTCGTCTGATTAAGCAGGCCGGATTAAAGATTAACGGCAAACCGGTAAGCGATGAGAACTACGTTATTACCGCCGCCGATATGGTTGACGGTGCGGTTAAAATCGCTCAAGGCAAAAAGAAATTCGGACTGATTAAATAAACGGATTACTATTAAAAATACGCTCGATTAAAAAAAGTGTTGTTTTCCCCGTCATACTGAGCCGACAGGCGAAGTATCCGGCAACGCCATCAGGCGTTGTTTCGTTCTGTCGGAACGAAATGGATTCTTCACGATGACACTAAGTGTCCGTTCAGAATGACGTAAAAAAATGCGTTATCCGAGTTTTTTTATGACTTTATTCAATTACAACTCGAGCTTTTTTACCATAAAATTCCAGCAAACGTCGATAATATCTGAAAGGCATACATTTGCCGTTTTCCATGCGTTTTAATACTTTGAGGCTAAGGTTTGTGGCGACTTGCAATTCCTCGATACTGAGTTGATGTTCAATCCTTAACTGTTTAAATTGTGCGCAAATTTCCGTTAAAACTTCTTTGCTGAGCAGATTATGCGTACTCATTTTTCAGAACTCCTTTTTTTGCAGTTATCAAAACAAAAAGACCACTCAAAAAAGTGGTCGGGAGTTCCTAACTGCAAGAAGACAGTCCGGCTTATTCAATATATTCAGCCGGCTCCCCACCAGCGAGGAGTTATTTTCTTCTTGGGAGTTAGGATACTCCGCAGACAATCTCTTATCTGCGACTCCCATATTACAGAAAATATAACAAAAAGCAACGAAAATATTTAAGGTATCACCTTTGTTAGACGTTCTGTAATCAAAACAAAAGACCACTCAAAAAAGTGGTCGGGAGTTCGAAACTGCCAATAGTCAGTCCGGTCTATTCAATATATTCAACCGGCTCCCCACCAGCGAGGAGTTATTTTCTATTGGTGAAGCTTCGACACTCCGCAAACAATCTCTTATTTGCAACAGTCATTGTAATCAGTTTGCTTAAAAAAGCAAGTTTTATTTATTAAACAGTTGCGAAATGCGGTTGATTGGTATATATCGGATACAACGGAGAAAAAAATGGCAGAAAGTAAATATATCGAAATCAAAGGCGCACGACAGCACAATCTTAAAAACGTTAATGTAAACATTCCGAAAAACAAACTGACGGTAATTACCGGCTTATCCGGTTCGGGCAAATCGTCATTGGCATTTGATACGATTTATGCCGAGGGGCAGCGGCGCTATGTGGAAAGTCTGTCGGTATATGCGCGGCAGTTTCTCGATTTAATGAACAAGCCGGATGTCGATTCGATAGAGGGTTTATCGCCGGCTATTTCGATTGAGCAAAAAACCGTTTCCCATAATCCGCGTTCTACCGTCGGCACTATTACCGAAATCTATGATTATATGCGTTTGTTGTGGGCGCGTGCCGGCACTCCGTATTCGCCGGCCACCGGTTTGCCGATTGAAGCTCAGTCTTTAACCCAAATGGTTGATAAAATTTTGGAATACCCGCAGGGCTCAAAACTGATTTTGCTTTCGCCGATAGCACGCGGCAAAAAAGGCGAATTTAAAAAAGAATTTGCCGAGTTGCAAAAAAAAGGTTTTCAGCGTTTGGATATCGATGGCGAGATTTATAACATTGAAGAACTGCCGAATTTAAATAAAAATATCAAACATAATATTGAAGTGGTAGTTGACCGCATTGTGATAAAAGAGGGGATTCAAACCCGTGTGGCACAATCGGTGGAAACTGCGCTGAAATTGAGTGACGGACTTTTGTATGTAGAGAACATCGGCGATAAATCGCGCACTACGTTTTCTTCTAAATTTGCTTGTCCGGTGTCGGGATTTACCATAGAAGAAATCGAACCGCGGTTGTTTTCGTTCAACAATCCGCAGGGAGCTTGTCCGCATTGCGGTGGTTTGGGCGCCAGTTTATATATGGATCCGGAGTTGGTGGTGCCGAATGAAAATCTGAGTCTGGCCGGCGGCGCGATTGCCCCGTGGTCGGTCAGCAGCCATTCGATTTTTTATCGCCAAACCTTAAATTCTTTGTGTGAATATTTGGATATTTCCAACAAAACCCCGTGGAAAGATTTACCGGCCTATGCACAGGAGACAATTCTCTACGGTTCCGGCAATCGCTGTGTGCCGATGGTTTTCTCCAAATGGGTATCGGATAAACCGTTTGAGGGCGTGATTCCGAATTTGGAGCGGCGCTTTGTGGAAACCGATTCGGCGGCGGTGCGTGATGAACTTTCGCATTATCAATCGGCCGCACCGTGTGAAGTGTGCCACGGCAAGCGCCTCAAACAAGAGGCTTTGGCTGTTAAAATTGCCGGACTTGATATTATGGATGCCAGTAATATGTCGGTAAAACAGGCTTTGGCTTGGTTTAGTGGTGTGGAAGAACAATTAACCCCGCAAAAACGTGAAATTGCCCGCAAAATACTAAAAGAAATCCGCGAAAGATTAAGCTTTTTAAATAATGTCGGACTGGATTATTTAACCTTGTCGCGCCAATCAGGAACGCTCTCCGGCGGAGAGGCACAGCGGATTCGCTTAGCTTCGCAAATCGGTACGGGATTAACCGGAGTGATGTATGTTTTGGACGAGCCGTCAATCGGTTTGCACCAACGCGATAACGATAAACTTCTCGACAGTTTGCGCCGTTTGCGCGATATCGGTAATACAGTGATTGTGGTGGAGCACGATGAAGATGCCATGCGTGCTGCCGATTATCTGGTGGATATGGGGCCTTTGGCAGGTACCAAAGGAGGCGAAGTCACAGCTTGCGGCACGGTGGATGAAGTTTTGCATAATCCAAACAGCCTGACTGCCAAATATTTGAACGGCGAAAAAGAAATTACCCTACCGCTTAAGCGCCGTAAAGGTAACGGCAAATTTTTGGAACTTAAAGGCGCACGTACCAATAATTTGAAAAACGTTGATTTAAAAATCCCGCTCGGCACTTTTACCTGTGTTACCGGTATTTCCGGCAGCGGTAAATCTTCGCTGATTTTGGAAACGCTGTTTAAGGCAGTTGATAAAGAAATGAATGGTAGCCGCGTACCACCGGGGCCGTATGATAAACTCATCGGCTTGGAAAATATTGATAAAGTGATAGATATTGATCAATCACCGATTGGCAGGACTCCGCGTTCCAATCCGGCCACTTATACCGGTGTGTTTACCAATATTCGCGATTGGTTTGCCGAGTTGCCGGAAGCCAAAGCACGCGGCTATACTTCGGGCTATTTTTCGTTTAATGTTGCCGGCGGTCGTTGCGAGGCTTGCAAAGGCGACGGCGTGATGAAAATCGAGATGAACTTTTTGCCGGACGTATATGTTCCGTGCGATGCCTGCCACGGCACGCGTTATAACCGCGAAACACTGGAAGTTAAGTTTAAGGACAAATCGATTGCCGATGTTTTGGATATGACCATTGACGACGCTTACAAGTTTTTTGAGAACATTCCGGCGATTAAGCGGCGGTTGGATTTGTTGCGCCGTGTGGGTTTGGGATATGTCAAACTCGGACAGCCGGCACCGACACTTTCCGGCGGCGAGGCACAACGCATTAAACTTTCCAAAGAGTTGAGCAAAAAAGCCACCGGTAAGACATTATATATCTTGGATGAGCCTACAACCGGTCTGCATTTTGAGGATATTCAGCACCTGCTTGACGTTTTGGAAATGCTGGTGGATCAGGGCAACACCGTGGTGGTTATCGAACATAATCTCGATGTGATAAAAATGGCGGATTATATTGTTGACGTGGGGCCGGAGGGCGGCGACGGCGGCGGCACGATTGTGGCTCAAGGCACACCGGAGGAAGTAGTGAAAAACAAAAAGAGCTTTACCGGTAAATATCTGAAAGGCAAGTTGAAATAAATGGCTTTATTCAATCACGATTCGTATTTCTTTGCCGTAAAAATCGAGTAAAAGCCGGTAATATCGGAAAGGTAAGCACTTACCATTTTCCATACGTTTTAATGTTTTGAGTTTAAGGTGGGTGGCGGCTTGCAAATCCTCTATGCTGAGTTGACGCTCAAGACGCAACTGCTTAAGCTGCGAACAAATATCTGTTAAAACTTTTTTACTAAGCAAATTATGTGAACTCATATTTTTTAACTCCTTTTTGTTATATTAAAAAACCACCCTAAATTCCTTTAAGGTGGGGAGTTCGTAACTGTAAGAGAACAGTCTGATTTATTCAATATATTCATCAGCTCCCCATAATAGAGGAGTTATTTTCTCTTAAGGAGCTACGACACTCCGCAGACAATCTCTTGGCTGCAAGATTATACTAAACAATTTGCAATAAAAGGGCAAGCAAAAAATTTTGAGCTTGCATTTTTTGCTTATTTTTATATGTTTGAATTATGACTGATAAAACCGAAAAAATATTGCTGCTTTCTTGCTGTGCGCCGTGTTCGTGCGCCGTGATTAAAACGCTAGCCGAAGCGGGGCGTGATTTTGCGGTGATGTTTTATAATCCCAACATTCGCCCTTATGCCGAATATGTTAAGCGCCGCGATGAAAATGAGCGCGTGTGCAAACTTTATGATGTGCCGTTTATTGAGTTGGAATACGATAACAAACGATGGTGTGAATTAACCCGCGGCTTGGAAAACGAGCCGGAGCGCGGCAAACGTTGTTCAATTTGCTTTTATATGCGCCTGAAAAGAGCAATGGAATATGCCAAAGCCAGCGGTTATACAGCGGTGGCATCGGTTTTAGGCGTGTCGCGCTGGAAAAATCTGGCACAGGTTAATGAGGCGGCATATAAAGCGGCGGCGGAAACGGATTTCCCGTATTTGGAAATTGAGGGGCGCAAACACGGTATGCAGGAACTTCGCGCCGCTCTTATCAAAGAATTGAATTTATATAATCAAAACTATTGCGGTTGCAAGCCGCTTATCAAACAGGAGGAAAAATAGATGCAAAAAATTATTCCGGAGAAGTTGCAAAAAGGCGATAAAATAATGATAATTGCGCCGTCACGCGGGCTGAAACTCATCGGGCAGGATTGTCGGGAAATTGCCGTCAAACGTTTTAATGATATGGGATTAACTGTCGAATTTGCCCCGAATACCACTGATGAAAATTGGAATATGCAAGGCTGCGGTTCTATTGAACAACGTGCCGCGGATATTATGACCGCCTTTAAGGATAAGTCGGTTAAGGCGATTTTTACGGTTATCGGCGGCTTTAACAGCAATCAGATTTTGTCGCATTTGAATTATGATGTGATTAAAGCTAACCCGAAGATTATTTGCGGCTTTTCGGATATTACGGCGGTTTTGGGCGCTATTTCCGCCCGCACCGGATTAGAAACCTATTACGGACCGCATTTTAGCTCAATCGGTATGAAAAAAGGTTGCGAATACACACTTGACTATTTGCAAAAAATGCTGTTTGCCGATTCGCCGGTGGAAGTAAGTCCGTCTGCCGAATGGAGCGATGATTTGTGGTTTTTGGATCAAGAAAAGCGCGAATTTATCAAAAATGAAGGCTTTTGGAATATTCACAACGGCAAGGCCGAGGGTACGATTGTCGGCGGCAATTTGGGAACGTATAATTTGTTGCTCGGCACGTCGTATCGACCGGAATTTCCTAAAGATACGATTTTGATGATTGAGGATGCTTGCGATTCAAGCGATGTGGTATTTGACCGCAATTTGCAGGCGCTTTGCCATCAACCGGATTTTAAAAATGTTAAAGGCATTGTTATCGGACGCTTTCAAAAAGGCTCGAAAATGTCGCGTGAAATGCTGGAGTTTATTATCAACAATAAGCCGGAGTTGAAAAATATTCCGGTGCTGGCGAATGTCGACTACGGGCACACCACGCCGATTATCACCATTCCGCTCGGCGGCACGGCCACGCTTGATAACGGCAAACTGACGATAGAAAAATAAGTGTTGCCGGATAGGCAGAATAAAACCAAAAACGCCACCGTTTGACGATGGCGCTTTTTTGGGGCTGAAAATTACCTCCCTCGTCCGATTTGTTTTACATGTTGCTGACCGTCGCGGGTTGTAGTTACGATATAGGTGTCGGTAACGGTTTTGTGATAGCGGTGACCGATGCCGTAATTTTTGCGGCGGCTTTTATGTATGATTTGTGTAGCGATTTCTTCCGGCGCCAAATATTTTTCATGCGGTTCGCGCAACATTAATTTAGCCGCAACAGCCGGATGTACGGCATAAGGATTGACCGCCGTGGTGTCTTTGCTGCCGTCTTCATTGGTGGTAATTTCCATACCGGCCGGAAATTCGCTGCCATAGCCGCCGACAATCCATATTTGTTCGCCGTTTTCGTTTTGATGAACGTCTTTACCTATATAAACGTAACCCAAAGCGGCTCTCATTTCCTTACCGTAGGTTTCTGTCAGTTGAATATAAGTTTCTTTAACCTGAGTTGCAAATTTATTCAATTCGGAATTACCGCGTTTGCGTGATGCATCACACGTCGGCTCATTAAATTTACGCATCAACGCCTCCCATTCCGGTTCGCCACGATTCAGTCTGGCTTTAACCATATCTATGGCACTGATGTCGCGCTTGTTTTCAATTTGGGTGCGGATACTCGGTTCGCCCAACAGGTACATGGCAATTTCATACGCTTTTGAAGTAGGGTTGCAATATTCAACCACATTCATCAACGCGGTGTTTCCTGATTTATCGCCCTGAGCGTTAACATCAGCGCCGTTTTCGAGCGCTGTTTTTACGCCTTCCAAATCACCGCAGGCCGCCGCTTGCAACAAGGTTGCATCAACTTCGCTTTGCATTTGCTTTAAGCTGTCGAGTGCTTGCTGATATTGCATCAGGCGAAATTGATATTTTTCTCTAATCAGTTTTATTTTGGTTGAATCCGTAAAGCGCTCGGCATATTCTTGTTTTATGCACATATTTTCATAAGGCGAGGCCATAATTGAATCCGCGGTCGGGTTACGTTTTTGCACCAAATCTTTACCTTCCTGTTCCGGTTTTTTCAATATTTCATCACAACTTGTCATAGTCGAGCCTGCGGTGAACAATCCTCCTATAACGATGGTGGCTTGTAACATTTTATTTTTCAATTCTTTAAACATAATTTTTCTCCTTTATATACTTATTTATGGCCGCTGATGGTATGTGAACGAGCCAGATTGGTGGCCACCGTAAAGTTGACATGGCTCGGTTGTTCGTGCGGTTTATTGTATTCTACCGCAAACTGCATTCCGCCTTTTCCGATACCGCCGCGGACCGATAAGTCTCTGTCCTGAGTGATGACGGTTTCGACAATGGATTTCCAGCCGCGGCGCAAGTCGTACCACGCGCGCGCCCCCAAGTTGCCGTAATGTTGTTTGGCATCGTAGTGGCCGAAGATTTTAGCGCCGTATGCTTTGCTGCGGATACCGATTGAACCGAGCAGTTGGCGATGTTCACCACCCATACGCATGGCAGCGGTCATATCGAGTTTTACACCGCTGTTTTCCAAGAGGGTTAAGCCGCATTTGGCCCAAAAGTCGGACTTTTTCGGATTAGGCACCACATAAAAACCGTCACCGGCGCTGCCTATCATACCGAGCTCAATGAACTGCCCGCCTTTTTCGTAGCCGAAGACGATACGGTCGCTGGCATTGCCGAAACGGCCGATGTCATAAGCGTCGGCATAATAACTGAGCGGGTTATCAAATACAGCTCCGGCCTCGGTAGCCTCACGACCGGCCTTAAAGGTAATTACGGCACCGTTGCCGAGTTGCTTACCCAATTCAAGCATAAATTTAATGGTAATCGCCGACCATGCTTCGTTGCTGTAAATAATGCCTTCCTGACCGGAAAGTTGCGCATAATCACCGCGGCTGTTTGCGGCTCTTGCCATAAATGACGGGGCAAAGTCGTTATAAAAAGTTGTCTTGCCTTCTTCCACGGTTAAGCCGGAAATGTCGGCGGCATTAAGGGTTAAAGATATACGGTCAATGTTGCGGTCTGAAACCGGTTGCGTAGCCTTTTGCTCTTGGGCAACGGCAGTGGCTGCGGTTAAAAGCAGAGTGTTTATAACAAAGTTGCGCAAGTTGAATTGTTCCATAACGCTGTTTGATTTAGATTGTTCTCTCATTTTTCTTCTCCATTTAGAAATGTAAATTTAATTAAAAACCATATTATTTTCATACCAAGCTTGAGTGTGCAAAACGCGTAGCCACCGTTATATTGGCGTATGACGATTGGCCCTTCGGTTTGCCGTATTCCACGGAAAACTGCATACCTGATTTGCCGATGCCGCTGCGGATATATAAATCGCGATTTTGGTTGAATATGGTTTCGGCAATTATCTGCCAACCGTTTTTAAAATCTTTCCATGCGCGCAGACCGATATTGCCTTTTTTCTCGGCAAAATCGTAGTTACCCAAAAATCCGGCACCGAAACCTGAACGTTCGGATATGCCGATGGAACTTAACAGCTGTTTGTGTTTGCTACCAAAGCGCACCGCTCCGCTCATATTGAGTTTGACACTGCTTTTTTCTAAGAGAGTTAAACCGCTCTTGGCCCAAAAATCGGCATGTTTCGGATTCGGTATAACGAAAAATCCGTCGCCGTTTTTGCCGATGATGCCGAGTTCGATAAAACGATTGCCTTTTTGATATCCGAAAACCAGCCTTTCCGCGCTGTTGGCCATCTGGTAGGCATCGCGGGAGTCGGCATAATATTCGAGGGCGTGGTCAAACAAGGCCGCACCTTCGGTTTTTTCGCGGCCGGCTTTGAAAGTGATTACGCCGCCGTTACCGGTTAATCTGCCGAGTTCCAGCATAAATTTGGATGTAATCGGAGTAAAGTTTTTATCTTCCAGAATTAAGACTTCCATTGCCTTAAGCTGAGCATAATCGCCGTGCGTGTTTTGAACACGCGCCGTCAAATTCGGTCTTAAATCGTTGTAAAATACGGTTTTATCCTGTTTAAGCGTCAATGCGGCAATATTTTCCGCACCGAGCGTCAAGGTCAGCTTGTCCGGCCGAACGTCGGAATATGTTTGCGGAACTTTTTGTTCCTGGGCAAAGGCCGCAGTAGTAGCGGTCAAAAGTAAAGTTTTTAAAATAAGTTTACATATATCAAAATTTTTTGTTTCCTGCGTACAGGGGTGGGGGTCATCACTCATTTTTTCCTCCTAATTTGTGTTGAATGACATTTTTAACGAGAATAATCGCTATCTGAATAGTTATGATTCGTCGGTAATCGGACGTGCGTTAAAGCAATGCGATTTTCAAATTAAAGAAAATCGTCTGTTTTGGAGTCTTTGTTTCCAAACAGCTGTGCGCATCCGTTGCACCTTTTTTGCGGGCGCAACCAAAAACGGTCTTAAATCATCAGAAAAGATTATCTTGTTTTGATTAAGAGTAAAAACGGCGATATTAACCGTATTTAAAACAGATGAACCGCAATGTTCATCGGATATAATCTGCGGAACATTTTGTTCCTGAATATGAACCGCCGCAGCGGACATTTTAATAAAATTGCGAATGTGGCTCGTCACCTTCATACAGGGGTGGGGGTCATCACTCATTATTTGCCTCCATAGTTGTTAATGACAAGGTCAATATAACTTATTTCTTCTAATTTGTCAATATATATCCGAAAATTATTTTTTTGTCCTGTCGATAACGGCAAACTGACGATAGAAAAATAAAGGGTTATAAGTAAAAAAAGCCTTGCATTTGAGTGTAAGGCTTTTTTGCTTTTTAGTTATTGTTTATTGGGGCAAATTTCTTCCAATTTTTCTATCAGTTGTTCGCGGATATTTTCTTTTGTGTAAAAGAATGAATCATAAATTTCGCGCGTGCGTTCATCTATTTTGAAATCATTTTCGCAATATTCAATTACTCGATTAACAACCGCGTCTTCATCAAAAAACACATCGGGAAGAATATATTGTTTATAATTAAATCTAACTAAGTCTTTGGCATCAAAGCGATTTAAAGCGCGGTCATCTTTATCTAAAATATAGAAAACAACCGGCTTATATTGAAACATAAAATCAAACGCCACCGATGATAAATCTGTTAATAAACAGGAGCATTGTCTGATATATTGAGAAACCTTTCCGCCGTCAACTATCTTAATATTTTTTTCTTCGGATAAATTAAAGTTAATGTGGGCGTTTCCCGAAAGTGCATGGTGCGGTGCAAAATATAAAGTAATATTATTTTGCGATAAATATTTATTTAATTTAGTGTTATGTAGCAGGCTTAATAAATTCTTTTTATACAAAGAGTTTTCAAAAGTAACACCGTTTAAGCCGCGCCATGTCAACATCATTAGAATACTTTTTTCTTTAGGTTGCGGCATATTTTTAAGTAAATCCCATCTCGGCAAGCCTGCTTTTATAAGCTTTTCTTTGGGAAAATTATATTTCTGCCAAAGATTTTCTTCGCGGTCGGAACATACAAGAAATTTATCAAACTTTTCCGGATACAAATAGCCGTTATACAACACACTTTCTTTCATAAAAGTCGGTCCGTGTTGAATAAAGACGTATTGCCATGAGGGTTGTTTTTTGAAAAACATATCAGCCGTGCCGGAATTTTCACCGAATGAGGTTAAAATACACTTGGTTCGGTATAAAACTTGGTGTATTTTTTGCATAAATTCATTAGGATGAGTGCGAGTTGAAAAATTCAAAACAATTATATTTTCCAATTTATTTTCGGCCACCAACTTTTGATAAAGCGCAGTTTGTTTACGCACCACATAATATGCAGGAATATCTTTTTTCCGCATTTTTTCAAACAATGAATAAGCGTCAATTGCTTCTGCCGTTTCATCATGTAGACAATCAAACAATAAATAGGTATCTTTCGGATATTTTTTATAGTTTTTGCGAACCAAGTTTATATAATGTTGCTCCGCACCCAAACGCCCGCAACGACGCTTTATTTTAAATTTTACACTTCCAATTTTTATAACGGTATGTCGTGGCTGTTTATAAACAGAAATATATTTTTCAAATAATTTTTTAATTTTATCCTTAAAGCGAATACGACAATATTTCTTCATTTCGTAAAATTCTTTAGCGGTTAAAAATTTTTTTATATATTTGATAAATCTATGCCTGATTTCTGCCGAAAGATTATTATATGTCCAAGCACAATTCATTGTTTTAAAATAATGCATATTTAACGACATTTTTTCTGTAAGTCTTTGGGAAGCAATAAACTCACTCAAATTATCTGCTATCTTGCAAAAATCAATATATCTCATATCATAGGCTCGCAAAATAGAAGTCTTGCGCAAACGATAAATATATCCGGCATAATCAATATAAGAAACAGCTTGAGCTAATATATGACTTTTTATAATAAAAGGACAATCCTCAAAGCACATATTATCGGTGAAAATAATATTATTTTTTTGTAAAAATTCACGGCGATAGATTCTATTCCACGAATAGCAAGGAGAAACCAACAATGTATCCAATAATGTCTCACGGTCAATGTTTTCGTCTGAAGGAATATCAACTGGTTCGGCTTTAATATATTTTACGGCTTTTTCAAAGAAATGCTGCGGAATAATACGGCTAGTCCATTCTTGATAGCGCACATAATCACAAATCACAATATCAGAATCCAAAGTTTTTGCCTGATTATACATTTTTTCATACATATCTTCTTTAACCCAATCATCTGGGTCAACAAAGCCGATATATTCTCCGCTTGCCGCTTGCATACCGTTGTTGCGAGCCACTCCCGGTCCGCTGTTTTCTTGGTCAATGACTTTAATGCGTTTATCTTGAAAAGCAAAATATTTTAAAACAGCCAATGAATCATCGGTAGAGCCGTCGTTGACGCAAATGATTTCAATATCTTTTAAGGTTTGATTTATCAAAGAATCCAAACACTTTCCCAAATATCCTTGCACATTATATACCGGAACAATTATACTTATTTTAGGTTTGGTCGTCATTTTCTTCTCCTATTTCTGAACCAAATTTTCAAAATTCGCATTATAACTTTCAATGAAAGTTCGTTATAATAAAAACATTCCGCTTGTCGCAGCTGATAAAGCATAGAAAGTAAAAAATCGTCGAGTACAGGCTGATTTTGCCGTTCATGATATACGGCATTTACCATATGCTTGATTGAAACTGAAATCCGCTTTTTACGCACCATCGGCCACAAATGTTTTCTTGTCTCGTCCGAAAAGTAGTGCCATACCGCCCGAATACCGATAATAAAATGCCCGACTTTGCTAATATCAAATGTGCTGCGTATAGTTGATACATTGTCTGTGTTATAGGCATATAAACCGTAGGGAACTTCGGCATAAGCATCAATATCGGCAAATAGGCAGGTAATCCACGGCCAATCTTCAAAATAAATGCCCTTAATGAATTTACGGTTGCGAACTAAATCGGCACGATATAATTTATTCCACACAACCGAGCCGGATTCTTCATTTTGCAGAATATTCAACAATGCCGGTTTTTTAATAACATATTGTAAATTACTAATATCAATCGGATTCGCATCATAAATTTTTGTCTGTTTGGTTGCGACTACGGCGCATTCGGATTCTTTCAATGCTCTATATAAAATCTCTAAAGTCTGCGGATGAATAAAGTCATCAGAGTCCAAAAAATATACATATTTCCCTTTAACATTGCTTAACGCAACGTTTCGCGCTTCTGATTGCCCCATATTTTGCTGAAATATAACCTGAATACGACTGTCTTCGGCGGCATATTGCTTCAAAATCTCGCCGCTTAAATCAGTCGAACCGTCATCAACACATATAATCTCAAAGTTTTGATATGTCTGTGCCAAAACACTGTTTAAGCACTTTTGCAAATACGCCTCTGTGTTATATATCGGAATTATGACTGATATCTTATCTACCGATATACTATGTGCATTTTTTTTCATCACAACTTCCTTTAGTTCAAGCCACAAACAAAAAGCCGCTTAAAAAAGCGACTGGAAGTTGGTAACAATGCAATAGGATTGTGCGACATATTAGCCATAACCGGCATACATCTCGCGAATAATATATGTAGTTTTAAAACGGCGTATTTTGCCGCCTTCCAGTCATATACCATATATACATGACCGGTAGACGCGCAACCTTACGTCTTTATATACTTTCTATTGCAGAGGCTACCACACCCCGAACAGGCCTCCCTGTCTGCCGATATCATAAAACAGATATTTAAAAGTGTCTAGCAAAAATTAGCGGATATCAATAAAAACACCTATTAAGCTATTTGAGTTTTGTAAAGCGCGGCATATTCGCCGTCTTTGGCGAGCAGTTCTTCATGAGTGCCGCGTTCAACAATTTCTCCGTTGTTAATCACGGCAATACAATCGGCATTGCGAACTGTAGAAAGCCTGTGTGCTATAACCAACACGGTGCGGTTTTTCATCAAATTATCAATTGCTTGCTGCACGATTTTTTCCGATTTGTTATCAAGCGCCGACGTAGCCTCGTCCAAAATCAGAATCGGTGCATTTTTTATAAATGCCCGTGCAATGGCGATTCGCTGCTTTTGCCCGCCCGAAACCAGAACGCCGCGCTCGCCGATTTCGGTATCCAGCCCTTTATCCAGCGAAGCGATAAATTCCTCCAAGCAAGCCGCCTTAATCACCTCGTTCAGGCGTTCTTCCGAAACATCGGTGCGGCCGAGCAAAATATTTTCTCTGATTGTGCCGCCGAACAGAAAATTATCTTGGAATACAATGGCGATATTGTCGCGCAGACTTTCCAAACTTATTTTTCTGATATCCGTGCCGTCAATGGTTATGGCGCCGCCGGTAACGTCATAAAAACGCGGCAACAATACGGAAATGGTGGATTTTCCTCCGCCGGAATTACCTACCAAGGCAATAGTTTCTCCGGCTTTTATCTCGAGATTAATGTGGCGCAAAACCGGTTTATTTTTAACATAGGCAAAAGAAACATCTTGGTAACTGATTTCACCGCGGCATTTTTTCAGCTCCACGGCATCAGGTTTGTTTTTGATTTTATCAACAGCGCTCAATTGATCTGACACACGGTCTACAGCCATTAAAGAAACAGCGATATTACTTGCATTGTTACCGATGGATTTGAGCGGATTGTACAGCATTACCAGTGAGGTAACAAACGAGGCAAAATTACCGACGGTAATCTGATGAGAAACTATTAAATAGCTGCCGAACCATATAACAAAAGCAATGCCGAATGAAGATATGACGTGCATTGACGGAGAAATTATTCCGGTTTTTTTCTTCATTTGCAGAGTCATATCAAAGGCGTTATTTATATTGTTCGCAAATTTCTGTTTACAAAAATCAAATAAATTATAGGCGGTAACGATACGATTACCACTGAAAATTTCATTGTAATCGCGATAAATTTTTGCCATCAAATCCGTATCTTTTGAAACCACGGCATTGAGTCTCTTTTTGACTTTAGTCAGTGGCAGCAATGCTCCGAATAACACGATAGTTGCTACAATAGCCAATTTCCATGAGTTATAAAAAAGCACAACCAAGAGCGACAGCGAGGAAAAGAAACGCGTTGAAAACAGGCGCATACTGTTTAAGAGACCGCCGCATGCCGATTCGGCATCTTGATTGAAACGCATCAAGACAAAGCCGGAATCATTTTTATCAAAAAAAGTAGCATCGCGATGCAGTAAAGTATTGAACAGCTTGCGCTTTAAATCCAAAGATATTCGGCTTCCTACCCAAGTATTCAGATAAGTTGCGATATAAGTGAAAACGGCCTGCAAAATGCTGAAAACCACAATCATCAGCGGAATATACATTGTCCAACCGGCTTGTTTTTCTATCAAGACTACATCCATAAAAGGTTTGAGTGACCAAGCAATAACTGCGTCCATAGTACCGATAGGGATGGTAATAACAATGGCCAGTAGGGTGCGGACCCAATACGGTTTGGCATAAGGCAATATAAACATATAGCTGTGCAAGGCTTTTTGTGCGGATAATTTATTGTAAATTTTGTGTCGTGCCGAATAGATAATGGCAGCGATTCCCCAGAACAAAACATAAAAACCGACAATAATGCATAAAATATCAATCTTTACCGCATCAATAACGAATTCAAGCGGAAACTTAATCGGCGCAACATACCATAAAGAGCGGCTCAATACTGCAATCAGCAATAAACCGATAATAAAGATTGCAAAAAAGCGTACGGCTTTCATCCTGTTTTTTTTACCCTGTTTTTTGATTCCATTTAATTATAACAAGCAATATAAAATATTTTTTATGCGCTGACAATAAGAATATTAATTTTTTGCTTTTTAATAGACATTTTATAAAATACAATCTATACTGCACAACAAACAAGGAGAAAAAAATGGCACGTATTAATGATGAATTTTATTCAGATATATACATCACACCTGATAAACAAGTATTTGTTCCGGATCCGCGCACGGAAAACGGCTTAAAACAAATAATGCCGGATGATTTTGACGTTTTTTATGATTTATTGGAACGCTCATTTACCGGCCGTTCCAGCTATTCCATAACTTATGAAGACTTTTTCTTCCGTGTGGAGCGTACCGTTTCAATGTATGGCGTTTTGTTTTGTATGCGTAAAATGCCGAAAAAGGTGCCGGATTTGACGGCTTTGGGCTATCCTCCGGCATTGATTAATTATTTGGCTACGCTCGGCAATGCTTCGGGGCTTATTTTGCTTGGCGGAGCTACCGGTTCCGGTAAAACCACGACCGTATCCAGTTTGTTGCGTGAATATTTAATCCGCAACGGAGGATTTGCATACACCATTGAAGACCCGTTTGAAATGCCGCTTGATGGCGAATATAGAGCGATGAACGGTTCTATCGGAATGTGTAAACAAACTCAGCCGATAAACGATGACTGGGGAGCTTCGTTGCGCTCGGCATTGCGCTCGCGTCCGCGTTATATTTTGGTGGGCGAAATTCGTACTCCGGCAACCGCCAGTGAATGTTTGCGTGCCGCTACTTCCGGACACTTGGTGTTATCTACAATTCACGCCAACAACGTTGCCGATGCCATTGATGCCATAGTTAAGCATGCTTCCGCCGGAGAAATGAGTGAGGAATTAGCCTTCGACTTACTCTCACGCGGTATTTTGGGCGTTTTACACCAGCAACTCATAGGAGCAGGTAAAAAGCGTCCGGTGGTGCAATTCCTTTTTGCCAATCCGATTACTACTCAAGGCGATCAAACACGTAATATTATCAAAACCGGTAAAATTAATTTGGCCACCACTATTGAAATGCAGATGACGCGTATGAGACAAGGTCGTCCATTGTTCGACGCTCCGGAAAATTAAATGTTATCTTGGAGATATGTAATACTACCGGTTTTTACCGAAAAGTCCATATAACAGTGTTGCTGCCGGATATACATTTATTGCGAGTGGCATAACTTGCTATCGGCAGCGGATTTTTCTCGTCTCCCCAAGCAAATTCGGTGCGTCCTTCATCATTGACAATAGTGATTTTCTGCAGTCCCAACTGCTGTTTCTTATCTATCGGCAATTCACTTAAATTGATGCAAGCCGACTTGCTTAGTCTATTTAGAGCAATGTCAAAACTGTTATCGTTGGGCATGGAAACATCACCTTGAGTACCTTGACCTACATGCCACGTATAATCGGTACATTTCAGCAATACTTTATCAATCAGCGAGGCTTCTTTTGCCAGATTATCGGATAATTTCCAATAACTCGGCTGATCACGATAATAGTTGCGAATATTGTCGGCGGTGCGGCAAATTGCTGCGTGCAAATCTCGATGCGGGTTATGAAATAAAACATAACTCAAAGTGATGATGGCAAACAACAGACACAAGGCAATTATCACACCGTTAAAGCCTTGTTTTCGAAGTTTATTAAAGTTTAAATATATCTTATCCATCTTAAGATTTACCCATAGAACTGGTAATTTGATCCTGCATGTCGAATGTACCGAACACCGCCCAAGCAATAATACCCGAAACAAACAACATAGCAATAATGTTCATCACCTCGGCTTTTTGCTCAATTAAATATACGGATTCCTCCAGCCATTCATTAGCCAATTTATCCAAAGCTTCTTCAAAATTATCCAATTCGGAATAAACTTTCAAATCGGAAATAATTTGTTTATCCGGAAATTCGTGCTTTGCTTTAGACAATGCTTGTCCTAGGTTGTCACCGTTTTTAATATGAAACAATGCACCGTCAATGCGTTCGCGCAAATAACGGCTGGCATCTTTACGCAGAGACGTAAGCGCGACCGACACCGGAACTCCGCCTTTAACCAGTGCGGAAAGTGCTAACAACCATGTAATACCGGTAAATATTTTATATAGCGACCATGGCGGAAATCTATCAAATTTTACTCTGATTTTACCGGTCCAGACTCCGATGGTAAAATAAATGGTTGCGCCGATTATCGGCAAAATTGCGAATGCAAGTACCCAGTTTTTCTGAATCCATTCCGAAAGATTGACGAGTGAACGCGCCGTACCTGTCCATATAGTATTCGGAGCGGCACTCAGCATCGGCGGCACCATATATACACCGATAGCATACAAAATCAGCACAGCCATCATCATTAAAAATGAAGGGTAGGCAATAGCGCTGACAATCGGACGAATCATGCGCGAGGAACCTTCTGATACTTTAATAAGGTTGAGCAATGCACTTTCCAAATCGGAAACATCACCAACCGAAAGCATCAAACGCTCACGATCCGGAGCCCAACCTTTGAGGGCATCTGAAAACGGATGACCTTCTTGCAATGAGCGCCCCCAAGAGCTGATGGCGATTGCCATCGGATCATTTGGGTGTGAACCTTCCTCGGAAACACCGCTGTAAATCATATCAAGCGAGTTCATCAATGAAAACCGGTTGCGTAAAAGAGCTGCTAATTTACGATATATTTTAAGCCTGCCTTTATTTGACATATTGCACATAAATTTTGCATATGTCAGCATCCACTTGTTTGTGGTTCCCATAGCGGCTCGACTGAAAGCACTTCTCTTTTTAATCTCCGGCATTTTACACTATCTCCTAATAAATCGGCCGTTGATCCAACAATCCGCACCAACGCTCAACCTCGTCCAAATCGATATACCCTTTAAGCATTCGTTCGATTGCTGCCTCACGTAGCGGCCGTCCGTTTAATTCGCTTACCCAATAATCAATGGCATCTTTGGTTTCACCTTTTATCATCAGCTGCAAAAAATGCGCATCAGGCAAAATAATCTCCGGCACCGACATGCGACCTATAACTCCTTTATGATCACAGAATTTGCATCCCGGACCGCGTACAAAAGTATTATCAACGCCATATTCACCCAACGCTGTTTCCAAACGTTTAAATGACGGATCAGACATTCTTTTTTTCACCGGTACGCGGCAATGCGGACATATTTTACGGAACAAACGCTGTGAAATAAGACCTTTCATAATCTCCGGATCTTCCAACATATAAGATTGTACGCCCATATCACGCAAACGCGTAATAATTGCCGGAGCGGAGTTCGCATGCAATGTAGACCACACACTGTGGCCGGAAAGTGCACCTCTGAACACAAGTGTCGCGGCAGAAAGCGTACGAATTTCGCCGACCATAATCACGTCCGGATCAGAACGCAATGCCGCCGATAGCGCTTTGTTGAAAGCATCATCTTTTTCTTCTTCGGTGCTGGCATTGGTAACCGGCATTTGTCTTGCCCCCGGGATCGGGTACTCCGGCGGATCTTCCACCGTGATAACGTTTATTTCATTATTGTGCTCTTGCAGCAGCTTAATCATATTGCGTTGCAGCGTAGTAGACTTACCGGAACCTGTCGGACCGGCAATAATCTTCAGACCGGTTGCACTGGCACGGAGACGATAGAATAAATCTATTTCTCTATCTCCCAAACCAAGCGAACGTAAGTCACCGTCACCATTAGGATTGTCATCGGCGTATAACAGACGCATAACCAAATATTGTGAACCGAATGCCACCGGATTAAATTGTAAACGAATAGCCAGAATATTGTGTGGTAAGCGTAGCTTTCCATTGGTACCGCGCAAAGGCGTTGAACCTAATTTTTGCGCGCCTTGGAACTCATTTTGCGCATAGTTTGCGTCGGAAATATCCGCTGAAGCGAATGCCGCACGCACAAAAGCCTCTCCCCATTCTTTAGAATATTCCAGTTCTCGTTCCATCATACCGCTTGAGCGAAAATAAACAATGGTCGAATTACCTACAATAACATGAATATCCGATACTTTGTGGATGGCTGCGCGGCTTATCACACTCAAGAAGTCAATCTGCATCTGGTAATCGGATGTTTCTTCCGCCGAAATATTGACTTGGCCTGTTCCGCGTTCGGCAAACGCATAAATTGCCGAAAGCTCGGCAGTTGAAATATAACGAGGATCCGATATAGGTATTTTGCGGCGACGTGCGGTTGCCGTAAAGTTCAATACTTTACCGTCAAAACGGTGTGATTCGTCAACAAGATAAGTTCCGTCCGAAAACAATGCCAACATACGGCGTGTTTCGGAATCTACAACGATTTCGCCATTTTCAAGCGTCAGCAACCGGTTGTCATTTGCAAACAGGTGGCGGAACGAAGTTTGGGCATCTTCGGTATTATCTTTGCCGGATACACTGCTGTCTTCAATATCAGACAGCGCTTGAGAAACTTCATTTTTCTCTTCATTTGATTTTGTTAGGGGTTCCGATGATTTGCCGACAGGAAGCTTATCGACAGTAATAACTGCCGATAAGTCATCTTTTTTATTCATTGTCTGAACATCATCTGCCATGGTGTTTATCCGCCATTTACAAAATATTTGTTTTTATCTTACAAACATTCCGCGGCCGAATGAAGGAGCCCCTACGTGAGGTGATGTCGGAGTGGAAGAACCTTGCGGTTGATCATCTTTTTTCGACTGTTTTTTACTCTTACTGTCTGCCTTAGGTTTTGTTTGTTTTCTGATTTTTTTTGACTTCTTGACCGGTTCTCCGTTTACGGTAGTTTCTTCATAAACAACTTCGGTAGAATCTTCTTTCGAAGCCGTCGATAAGAGCTCTCCTGTACCTCCGAAAGTAGCTTCAGGCTCAAATTCCATAACGGTATTACCTGTATACAGATAACTGTTCACACCTTTATTTTCAAACAAAATGTACTGATCGGTGATATCGATTACTTCTTCACCGTTTTTCAATTTGGAACCCTTATGAACGATAAATACTTTGCCCTCGGTGTTGATAATCTTGGCAACAATATCATCGCCTTGTCCGGTAATATCCATAATGGCATACTGCTTAGACATATCAACATCGCTCTTATCCGGTCCGTTTTTGATATCACCTTCCTTAAACGGATTGGTGTTCTGGGCTTCTTTGGCTTCTTTGAGCTTCTTACGACTTTCGAGAAGAGCACGGTTCAAATCATTGATTGTTCCTTCCAACTCTTCTATTTTTTTCTTAAAGTCAGATATGACTTTCTCATGAGCCTTAACTACGGCAACTGCATGTTCACGAGTCTTTTGAATTTCACTGTCAATACTTGTCATCTTGGTTTTAAAGGTTTCAATCAAGTCAACACGCTCGTTTTCAAGTTCTTTGATTCTGCCTTGCAGTTTAGCGCTTTTTTCAACCCACTTTTGATTCATCATCAACATTTCGTTCATATAATCGTTGATGACTTTTCCTTGTCTGAGTTTTTCAAGCTCCATTTCTTTTTCTTTAAGTTTACGCTCTTCTTCCAAAATTTTGGCTTTACGCTCGGCTTCGGCTTTTAATCTTTCTTCTTCCAACTGCATTTTGGCTCGTCGTGTAGCTTCAATAATAGCCAAACTCTTCTGGCGTTCTTCCAACACCTTGGTTCTCAATTCCTCACGTTTCTTTTCAAGTTGCAAGAGAGTTGCTTCTTTTTCGATATGCGACATTTGATTGAACAGGTTGTTGTCAACCTTAGATAAAATGGCATTACCAAACTTTTCCAGCGGCGATTTCGGCGCATCAGCTTCAGGTAACGACGGATCTAATTCCTTAAGTTCATCGAAGCCGGCATCCAAAGCCGCATCACTCAGCGGATTTTCTTCTCCGGAATCATCAGTCGGCAATTTCAAACCGGCCGGATCCGCCCCCTCGGCTGATTGTGCCGACATATCGGCAGCATCAATCAACGGCTTGTCATTACTTAAGAAATCTTCAGGAGATTGCTCATTTAAAAATTCCAAATTATCATTGGTAGCTTCCGGAGCTGTAACCTGTAATTCGCCGGTCTGTGCATCAGGATTGGCAATTACATCCTGCACTGTTTCGGCCGCATTCTGAACATTTTGCACTGTATCATCTATTGTCTCTACAGTCTGATTGACATTATCGGCAACATCTTTCGCTGCAGTCGAAACACTTTCAGTGGCACTTGCTAGCGGTTGAATCATTCCATCAACCGGATTCGCCGGAACGGCATTTTCTTCCGCGGCATAACCTGCATGACTGATTGCCAGCGTAAACATAAAAGCTAACGCAATAACCGCTACGGCTCTGTTTTTAAGATTATAATTCATAAATTTCTCCTTTATAAGTCCACTTTGCGTCGTTAGAGTGAATATTGTATATTATACTTTTAATCGATAAGCCTGAAAATTTCATTAACAATCCGATCCATTCCAACGGATCATTATTCGAAGTAATGGTAAATTCCAACAGCTGATATTTAGTACCGCGCGGCGACACCCAAGATATCGGATTAAGCATAATCTGCGAATTGAATTGTTGCAAGTCCAAAGCCTGATTGATATCGTTAATGGTATTAATTAAGTCGTCTTCCGTATATTCCGGCGGTGAATTAAATGTTTTTGGCTTTTCAATCGGGGTGGTTACAATAATCTCATTGCCATCTTTTCCTAAAGCACGAGATGTAAATTCTACACCGGAAACGTCAAGAGCCTGCTCAATCCAAGTCAGACGGCCGTGTACACGTGTCCACGAAGTAACAATACCTGAATTCGGATTGCAAGCAATTTGCCCCAACACCCATCCCGGAGTAACCACTTGAACCACTTTTTGAACACCGGCATAGCAGCTGCGCATTACATCTACCGGATTATTCATATCCTCCCATGGTTTAGGCTCCGGCGGCAATTCCGCCTGCTCGGCCTGTTCAATCGGAGCGATAATCGGTGCACTTGGCGCAGAGAAGAATAAATCTTTCAACGTGGAATATGCAAACCACAAAATAATGGCAAAACAAACCACGATAACCGCCAACATAATAGTATCATTGCTGGCATCAATCTTGTCTAACTTAACCTGCAAACCTCGATTTAACAGCGGTTCTATTTCTGCCGATTTGGTATCTTCTATTGCCCATTCTGCCGGAGCAAAGATAGCATCCCAATCAGGTACTGCCAACATTGAAATAAACTGATTTTTGGCATCACGCTCACTTATAAACAAAGTATCGCCGTCGGAAAGGATAACATCGTTTCTGTAACAAATATACCACCAACCGGTATCAACCTTAAATACTCCCAGAAACGATGTAACGTTTCCAAGTCCGGAAATCAAGGCAATGGCAGCCGAAGGCAGCCCTTTGGTAAAGCCTTGTGAAGAGGCCGCCAAACCGAATTGTGCGGATTTTCCTTTACGCGTAACATAAAGATCCGCTCCTTCCATAATATTCTCGGCCGCTTCTTTTACTTCCGGCAAAGGCTTGTCTTCATTCAACAACGGCTGCCAGAACAGGCTTGCTGCATAAGTAGTGCCTCCGCTGTTGAATGTCGCTTTCCATGCCTTTTCTTCAGTTTGCGTATCGTCCACTGGTTTTCTCCCTCAAAAATTAATCGCTCATTCTGGATTCCGGAGATAATGGCGTTTCCAAAACCACAGGGGTTAACATAATAACGAATACCGAACGACCTTTTTGCGATTCGTTTTTTCCGCCCAGCAACATGTTGTCAGCAGTTCCGGTTCCTTGCTTCTCAACCGTATCTTGCAATTTTTCGTATCCGGTAAGCACCATCGTTTGTCCTGATTTAAGAGCGATTTCTTGTGTGAAACCGCGTGTTTCGATTACCGGCATCATCAACGGCGGTTGATTGAATGCGTACTGAATAGGCTCATCATCTACCTTTTCAGACAAAGTAAGATTAAAGAACACCATCAAACGCCCATGATCCAAAATCCTTGGTAAAACACTCATCATAAAGCCGGTTGTATAGCTTTCTACGTCAGTAGAACTGTCATTATTGTCGCTACCGGTGGAAGTTGAAGTGGTTGACATATTTTTATTATAGTACCCAACGCGCGTAACCTGAATCGGTGCCGGCTTGTTGTTCATAGTGGTTACTGTACCGCTGGTTACGAGTTTTCCCTTGGAATCTTCTGAAATAGCTCTGATTGCAGCATCTATATTCCAATCTTTTGAAGATATCAGCATCGACAGTCCGCCGCCGCTGATACCTGAGGTATTCTCGATTGCGGAAATACTTTCGATGGAGCCTCTGCCATTTTTACCACCGAAACGCAACTTATTTAAGTCAAAGCCATATTTATCACTACTGCCGAGGTCAACCATAAATACTTTAACGCTAATGGCAACTTGCTTTGATAAACGGACATTTTGTTCGTTAATAAATTTGGAAATGCGGCGAATGTTAGCCGGTGTGTCGGTAACCGTAATCGTACCGCTGGCGCGATTGATACTGACTGTGCCGTCTCCGGTAGTCATAGTACTTAAAGTTTCTTCAATTTGCGACCATAAATCAATATTATCAACGGTGTTTTGTTGCTGAATTGAAGAGTTGCCGCTGGCTCCATCGCCATCGCCGCCTTCACCGGAAACATCAATCGTAACGTTTAGTGTCGGATTGGTTGGTAGGCTATATAATACAAAGGTCTTAGTGGTGTAGCGGTAGAAATAAATTTCATTCTTTTCATATTTCCACCATACCCCGAAACGATTGGCTACCTCATCCAACAAGCCGCTGATAGGGCCTTTGTAGTTCACGAGCATTTTGGTTGAATCTGTCCATTGTACACCGATATCCTCCAATGACGGCTCATTTTCATCGGCCGCATCTTTAATCCCATCTTCTTCCAATTCCGGAGCATAACGCACGGATAAAGAGGTGATTTTGTTAATCATGGAACCGATTTCGAACAATGTAATCGGACGATTGCTGATAAGCGTGATACCGTCTTTGGCTTCCAAATACGCCGGAATCGGCTCTCCTTCAAATTCTACATTGGAAGAATCTCCGAGCCAGATATCGTTCTTAACCCGCACCACATCGTCAGGTACCGGAGTGTCTGGTACCGAAGCCTGTTGATGCAGGGCAGTGGCATCATGAGCTGCTTGTGTTATATCTTCGTCCATTTGCGGCGAGAAAGAACAGGCCACCGTAATTCCCAAAATACCAAGAGCAGTTATCTTAAACAAATTAGTCATACGCATTTTCGTCCTCCATTGTTTCAATTACCAGAACACGATTACCTTTATAAAAAGTTGCAACCGGTGCCGGCTTTGCGCGAGCAAAAGCTCTGACCAACGCAGATGCCACATCGGCAAAATTGCCGCGGAACATTGCGCCTGCGTTCAGCGTATAATTACGATTTGTTTTCCAAATCAGCCGCCAACCGGCTTCTTCGCTCCACTGAACCAATAAATCTTTCAAACTTTGACCTTCCTCGGCCAACCAATCCTTATTCGGGTTGTCATCCTGCGGCTCTTCCGGTACTTCTGTGATTTCCGGCATTTCTTGTGCAATTGCGGCCGGCGGTGTACCCGTTACTTCCGCTTCATATTCAATCACTTCGTCATTGATACTCGGCATAATTGTTGCAGAAATGTTATTACCGGCTGCGGCCTGCGTAATACGATGATCGCGCGGGGATCTTTCTCCGTAAGCGCGGAAATCGGCTTGAGTTCGAGTGTAATTTACGTTTGTATTGTCTGTGCATTCGCTGTATCCGGCAGCATTTTCCACGCACACCGCCGTATATTCATTATTGCTGGTGCAAATACCATCGCGGCACTGTTCTTCCGGATAGTTCTGAATATTGCCTTGCGGTGCCGAGCTGATACAACCGACTGTGCTTAAAATACAACATACCAAGCCGGTAATCATAAATTTATTAATCATTGTTTTTCTCTCAATATTTTGTTTCATCGTATTTTCCTATAATACAGGTTAAAACAGGATAGCACCTCAATTCCAAGGGTTATCGAAGTGTTTTGTCGCTTCTACCCGTTGTTCGTCGGTGACATATCGTACATTCCTAATAATAAAAGAGTTTGGCTCTCTGTCAGTAAACATTATATTAACTTTTTGCGGTTCTACACCGTTGTCGGCCAATATTTTGTACAGCAGCTTTAATCTTTTCTGCTGCACTTCGTATGATGCCGAACGATCAACCCGAATTTCTACCACAATGTTCTCATCGCTGACGGCATTGTCGGCAAAAGCGTGCAACCAATCCAGCGTCTGTCCCGAAATTTCGGCGCGATTCGGCTGAAAAGATAATTTAAGTTCGGTCGGTACAATATTTTTATCATCGCTGTTGCCAAGCAATCGCTGAAAAATAGAACTGTGTTTTTCTTTTGAGCCTTTTTTCGCTTTCGGAGCTGATTTTTTCTCATCGGATCCGGTTACTTTGCTGCGCACACCATCAAACCATGCAGCTACATTATCCGAAAGTTTTTTGGAGGTCTCAGCATCTTCTTCGGAAGTTTCGGAATTTGCGTCGCTGTCAAAATCTTTTTCATCATCAATGCTTTGAATAGTGCTTTCGGTGCGTTTGTTCTGCTTGACAGGCTTATTGGAAATTCTTTCTTCCGGCTTTAATTCCGGCAGTTGACGCTCATCACGCAGTCTTTGCTCCAACTCCAGATTCTTTTTAGATGTGGAAAACTGCGGTGTCAGATTATCGTCATTCAAAATATCTTCCGGAATCGGAATAAGGATATTCGGCTGCAATTTATATGCCACTTGTTTATCATCTGAAGTTTCGGCATCCGGCAGTGTAACATCTTGCTGCAACGGTTCGCTTTTAACCCCGTAGGTATTTTTGTTAATGTGTTTGTTGGCGGTTTCGGCCACATTCCACGGATCATCGGTAGTATTTTGTGATATTTCCGTATTACTTTTATTACTTTCCGCCTGATTCTCGGCAACTTCTTCCACGCTGCCTGCTGCCAGCGGTTCGGTAACGTCTGCCGTGCTTTCTGTTCCCAAATTATAAATACTGACATTCTGCGAAGCCAAAGCTATCCTGCCGTTATCAGCCTCGTCCGAAACCGAAACAACACCGTTTTCAATCTTATAGTTATGTTTTAGTGGAATAGCAAAATCGACAGCTGTCGCGGCATCGGCAATTTGCAATTCTTCATCTTGATTGTTTCCGCTGTCGGCAATTTGCAACTGTGTATCGGCAACAGCAGTACTTTCGGTAAGAGCCGATGCCAAAATTTCATCTTCGGCACTTCCGGCATAATTTTCATCACCTTTTATCCAATTGCCGGAATCATCAGAAGCATACAAGATTTCATCAGAACCGGCAGCAACATCACCTGAGGCTGTGTCTGCAACGGTAATCTTTGGTTGAATTGCGGCGCTTGCACCGAGAGGAGCCTCGGCGGCTGATAACTTTTTATATTTTTCATAAATCGGGTCATTTTCTTCGTTGGCCGCAAATAATTCAATATTTTTGGCGGCAACATTCTGCACACTTAATTCCTCTTGCTGTCTAGCCATCGACAGTACCAAATACGCTTTCGTTGCAATAAACACCGCTACCAACGAAAGAAAGAAACTACCGATAAAATATTTCAAATTCAATCTTTGCATTTTAAAATCCTGTAGAATCAACGAATAAAGCCGTTTTCAGGCGGCAATTATCCCACTCTTTTGGTTGAAGATACAACAAATAACGTTAAAATACAGTTAATGTGCAAAATAAATAATAATCCGCATTATTTTGCCGCAAGGATGCATGGAGACGTGCAAGATTATCATCTGTGCAAGAATGGCAGCACAGAAAACAATTTCGGCAAAGTCGTTTACCGGTGCTAAATAAAATCGCAAATGACGGCATTGGTTCATAAAAATAAGTCTTTACGATTTATTTACAAATATAGAATATTATAGATTGCGTATATTTATAATACACACAATGCATATGCAGAATAAAGGTCGATTGCCGACTTAAAGATTGTAACAAAAAATTCATAAAAAACTTGTACGATTTTGAAAAAAAGTGTGTTATTATAAAAGTGTGGATAATAGAAATAGGAGAAAAAACATGAAATTCTTGAAAAATAATATTTGCACCATCTTGGCAATGACTTTTATTTTTTCAGCGGCTATGATAGGTGATGCTTCAGCGGCTTCTTCGGTGTTCGATACCGCTATCAGTAAATTATCTAAGTTGTTTAAGGATACGAAAAGTGTTTTGTTCGTAATCGGCGGTTTTGGTTTGGTGGCATTGGCCTTCCAAGCTATTTTCGGCAAGCTGAAATGGGCATGGTTTGCCGCTTTGGCTCTGGGTTTGGCAGTTGTGGCCGCAGCCGGTAAAGTTGTTGACTATGCGGTTTCTTCAAACGACGGTGGCACAGTTACCAGTACTAACTACGACGACTCATTGTAATATATTGCTGCCAAAAGTATAATTCAATCGCAAGGGAGAGAGAAATTTCTTTCTCCCTCGGGTTGAAGAAAGGAGGAATTATGTTGTACAGAAAAATAAAGGATTTTCTTTATAAAAACCGCTATACAATAGCTATGGTGCTTTCTTTATTTTTGTATACAACGGAAACATTTGCCGCTACCGGCGATACCGGCAATTTCAGCGCTTTGATTATATCCGGTAAAACAATGTTCTCCGGTTTGCGCAAAGTTATTTATCCGGCGGCTACCATCGGTATAGCCAGTGTTTGCATCGGTGGTATGTTTGGCAGTTTTAACTGGAAGTGGCTGATTGCAATCATGCTCGGAGTTTTTGTTATTGCTTTTGCCGAGCAGGTGGGTGCACTCGCCACCGGTTCTGAAATGGACATGGAAGCCAATATGAATGGTAACGGTTAGGAGATGAAAATGTTGCAGATGCGTTTTTTTGCTTTACTTTTCTTAGTGGTTTGCGGTGGCGTTTCCGATGCCTTTGCCGACAGCGATATATTTGTGCAATTGGCCGATAAAGCCACCACTATCGGTTTAGGGCTGCGCAACAGCGGATATATGATTGCCGGAATGGGCTTGGTTGTATTTTCTGTTATGGCCATTTTTAACAAAATATCGTGGAAAAATCTGGCATATATTATGTTGAGCTGCTTTTTGCTCAGTATTATGTTTGCGGCCGTTAACTATGTTGCCGAGGGAGGAAAAAACATTCCTGAACTGCAATATGACAGCTCGGGTTCCGAAGCCGGTAGTGTGCCGGGTGATGCCACCAAGGTTCCGGTAACAAAATAACAATCGGAGATATCGCTGAATGAAAATTATTATCCTTATCTTTCTTTTCGGTTTTATAATTATGCCGGCACAGGCATATATGGAAGATAATCGTGCCGGAGAAACTCAACTCACCGCCGGCGAACAAAACAGCAATTTGCATAAACTCAGCAGTCGCGGCAATGAAATATTGAAAAAACTGAAACAAGCAGATGCGTATGTTGAACGGGCACAAGCTGCCGGAAAACGGGTTAATGCCTCTGCATTGGAAGATTTATTGAATTCAGACCAAAAAGATAAGGCAGAACAGGAAATGGAAAGATTTGCGGCAACCGTTAAAAAACAGACTGCAGATCCGTCGCACTTAAAAGTATCTCCCGAAAACGAATTGTTTACACTATTTGTTAAACTCGGTAACGAGCAGCAAAGAGACAGTGAGACGGCACGTCAGCTTGTTGCCGATTTGAAACGGAGGGCAAGATGAGAGAAGAAATCTTAAAAGCCGTGGCTCAGCCGCCAAAAGTATTGTGGGCACCAATGGTGCCGGCCATTATCAATTTGGGCATACAGTTTCCGATGATGTTTATGGCAATGGGCGTTGCCGACATAAATCCGCTGTTTTTTATATTTTTGATTTTGGCGGGACATATCGCTTTGGTTTTTGCCGGTTTGAAAGAGCCTCACCTGTCGCAAATGCTTCGCGGCTACGGCCAAACATATATAAAAACCACAAATTTGTATCCGGTCAAAGGGAGTAAGTTTGAACCATGAATGAATACGATTTTTTCAACCTGTTTGTGCGCGGATTGAGCAATTTCGAAATTGTGGTTGCTCTTATTGGTATTTTAGCAGCAGCCTCGTTTGCCGTTTTGCTGGCAACAAAATTCGGTAATTGGGTTTTGCCGCAGCCGCGAGAATCACGAGTTTCTGACTTTCTGCCGTTTCAAAAACTTATGTCTGACGGTGTTACCATTCAGTGCCGCAACAATTCGTATGCCCGCGTTTTCCGTCTGGAAGGTGTTGATTTATCTTCTGCCACCGACGAAAAAGTCTATTCCATGATGGAAGCACGTAAATCATGGCTTGATGATTTATCGAACATGCAGGTAATTGCCCGAGTAATCACCACCCGCGATCATGATGCGCTGGAAAGTGAAAAGCGCGACTTTAATAACAAGTTATTGGATACGATTTCACAGGTTTGGTTTAACCAAATGGATAGAATTTATACCAATAAACACTACATTATATTGTCGGTTATCGACCGTAAAGATGCGTTAAAAGATTTGAACTATGCTTCGCAAAGCCTGATGTCTACTTTGGGAGAATACGGTGTCAGTCCGATGTATGAGACTGAAGGCAGTAATCCGATTGACAGCCCGTTTTATTTGTTTTCAAGGTTATGCAGTCCGGTTTCCAAACCAACTCCGAAAATTAACAATGCGGAAGGCGCTCGATTATGTGAACTATTGACCGGAGATCATATCCACTTTACTCAAGAAGAGGGGATTATTCACTTTTTTTCCGGCGATAATGATTTGTATGAAATTGCTTTTGGGATACGTTCTTGCGGTGAAGCATGGGATGAAAGTATGATTTATTCCTTAAACGCTATTGATAGTGAGCTTGTTATAGTTCACAACATTCGTCCGATGTTCAGAGCACAGGCCAGAGGTTTGCTTGGCTTCAATTGATGACAGCGATAATGACTATCAATCGCTGTCAGAATACGCGATGACTATTATTGCCAAAGGACATTCCAAAGAAGAATTGGATTTTGCCGAGTCTGAAATTCAACGTATCTGCCGTGCATTCGGTGTAACTCCGGTGCGTGAGGGTTGGGTAACACAGGCAGTGTTCTTTACACAATTCCCGACTTACGACACATATCCGCGGACGTATATGTTCTTGTCGCGGGCTATTGCTATGGGTATAACTCTTGATAAACCGGCGGAAGGCTTTAATAAAAGCGACTGGGGTAACGGAGCCATAACCGTTTTCCGCACAATGTCGGGATCGGCTTATCGTTTTCAATTTCATGTCAGCAGTGAAGAATCTGCGGTGGCCCACTGTTGCATTATCGGACCTACCGGACAAGGTAAAACGACATTGCTGACATTTTTGGCCGGACAAGCCATGCGTCACGCCGATTTGCGTGTATTTTTCTTCGATCGCCATCTCGGTGCACAGATTTTCACCCACGCGATTAAGGGGGCTTATGTCGGCTTTGATGGTGATGAGAAAAACGTGTCGCTTAATCCGTTTGATTGTGCCAACACTTCTGAGAATCGTGCGTTTTTACGGCGCTGGTTGAAATCAATCACCATGGTTGACGATGCTTTGGCCGATCGTGAAGTGGCGCGAGCCGTTACCACGGCATTTGATTATCTGCGACCGGAAGAGCGTCTTTTATCAAATTTATATAAAAGTTGCTTTTCTCCGACCGGAAATATGCGCCGCGAGCTGTATCGCTGGGTAAATCCGGACCAGTACGGAGCAATATTCAACGGACAGAATGATAGCTTGGACTTGAAAAGTCGTCGTTTTATGGCATTTGATTTTACTCACATTTTTGAAGATGAAAATTTGGCACCGGCGGTAATCAGTTATATTATGCACCGTATTCAATCCGAAACCGGAGAAACCGGCGTTCCGTCACTGATTATGATTGATGAAACCGCGCCGATGTTAAAGCATCCGATGTTTAGAGACTATTTTATTATCGGTTTGCAGGAAGGCCGCAAAAAGCGTCAGGCATATCTTTGTGCCTTCCAACAGCCGAATATTGTGGATAAGTTGGGTGTGGGCGAAGTGATTCGCGGTCAATGCCAAACCGTAATCTTTTTCCGCAACCCGCAAGCGCAGCCTGAAGATTATGCCAACTGGAATCTGACGCAAAGTGAAATGGACTTTATTTTCGGTAAAAGTTATCGTGATTTTCCTTATGCTATTTTGTTGTCGCGGCCGGTAACCGGTGAATCGGTTATTTTGGATGTTAACTTGGGTGGTTTGGGTAAATATCTGCGTATTTATAATTCCGGTCGCAAAAACGTGCTACTTGTCCAACAATTGATTAAAGAATACGGCGAAGACGGTTTCTTAACCAAATATCTGGATATTTCATAGAACTTAAATTTAACAAAAATGTCATACAAAGCGGCGAAAAAATATGGTAGAATAAAGTAATAGGAATTATAGGAGGCAATCATGATGGATAAATTAAAGAGGATAAGATATTTTGCTCTCTTAGCTGTTATGATGTTGTTCGGCGCGGGTATAACATGTGTTTATGCCGAAATGCCTACCGATGATTCGTTGAAAAATTCCGAAAATAGCGAACAGGATAGTACGGAAAAGCACGACGAGAAAATAGAAGAAGATAAAAAAGAAGAACTTGATAAAGCACAAAAAGATCGCGGCTACGGTCCACTTAATTCGCTTGATTTATATATGAATGTAATCAATACGGTGGAAGGTGCCGTAACCGGCGATAGATTCGGCGAAAATTTAGAAAAAATGCTCAAAAAATACGGTGCGGTTGTAGCCAGTGAACAAGCTATGCTGGCCGCCAAGAAAATGGAAAAATATGAACGGCAAAAAGCAGCGAGCAAACAGCTGCGCGAAGAAAAAGAAGCCAAAGATGAAGCGGTAAAAGATATAAAAAACGAGCGTCAGAAAAAGGATAAAAAAAGATCGTCATTGCTGAGTAAATCATATAATTGGTACAAAAACAATTCGCAAGCGCAGTCGACAGTTGAGGGAATTGTCAATTCGGTTGCAAACAATAATTATGAAGGAGCTGTCGATCGTTTGGTTAATGATGCCGGCAGTGCGGCTATAGATGCGCAAGTTAAAAAATACGAGAATAACGAGGCGGCAAAGTCGGGTAACGCAGAAACCCCGACAAATAAATAGAATAACGGGAGACGGGACTGATGATTGGAAAAACGCAAAAAATAATTCAAACGGTTGTCCTTGTTGTGGCGATAACTCTCTGTGCATGCAATGCCAACGCACAGGGTATTCCGATATTTTTTAAAACATATATGGCCGACTATATGCGCTCATGGACTTTGAGTACCATTGAAAAAAATCAAAGTACAAAAGCACATAACAATCGCAAGCTGGTAGAAGAAAATGCCGAACGCGGCAACAGTCCGGAAGTGCGATCGACATATAATAAAATGCTTAATAAATTTGTAAATAATATGAATTGGGGACGCTTCGGAGATGATCCGTTCGGAACGATATATGCTGCCGGTGAGAAAACTGTCGATACCCAATCACAAGAATTTATCGCCGAACAAAAACGCAAGGGCAGAGAGTATTTGCAAAAAAAACTCGATGAAGAGCTGAAAGAACAGCAAGAAGATAAAGCATGGGAAGAAGAGGATAAGGCCAATGCCGCCGGCGGCGGTTCTTCCGATACATTATCAGGAACGGCTTCCGGTTCAGGTACGGAGAATAATGTATCTTCACAACAAAACAACAGCGGAAAATATCAAAAATACAAAGCACAGGTGTTTAATTGGCTCAAGAAAAATCGTTCAGGCGTGCAAAATGCCGCAAAAGCTGCGGTTTCCGGAGATGATGTCGGCGACAAAGTCGATAAGATGGCCACAGATACGATAGAAGATATTGCGGCATCAGGACAGCAAAAATTGAAGCAAAAATTGGAGCAGCAAAAGCAGCCTGCGGGAACTCAGACACCTACGTATCAATAAAATATCATAGTGGAAAAGGAAATGTACAATGATAAAAGAAAATAGTTTACTGAAAATATTTATACTGAGTGCTTTTATAATGTTATATAACGCATCGGCGGCCTTTTCCGGCGATGAAGTTAAAAATGATACGACAACTTATAAAAACGGACAAGCAGACAAGGAAACAACATTCGGTTATGCCGCAGGCGGTTCAAACGGCAAATCTTCAGGCGGTTCCGCCAGTGCTTCCGCCGATGCTTCAAAGACAAATCCGGCAGAAGCAGATGCAACGGCAAAAGCTGATGAAGAGGCCAAAAAAGAAGCCGAAGATGTGAAATACAGCAATTTATATCATGATCGTCCGCTATTTCCGCAAAAAATGATGATGTATTGCAAAGTAAATGCCGAAGACATTGCCAAAGATTTAAGTAAAATTGAGGAATGTATCAAAAAATACGTTAAAGCTATGAATAACGACAATTCCGCCATTAGAGAACAAGGGTTGAAAGATTATGATGAAATGCGTTATCAGGCACTTAATGATACGCTTACGGTAGCAACCGATAAATTAAAAAGTGTGATTAATTACAACGAAACGCAAAATGCTTATTCCACCGCTACGGCAAAATCCAACACTCAGCGAGATACTGAGGGAGCGCTTACCAATGCACACGCGTTTGCTACGGATATAATAAATAATTTGCGGGAATTGTATGCGGAAAACCTCAAATATATGGCAATTGATGCTATCAGAGACATAGATCCTTCGGCAATATTAAGCGATGTTGAGTACGCTACCAGTAAAACTGCGGTAAAAGGTTCTGCTTCAACCGAGACGGATTCCGGTGTTATCAGCAACGAAACCAGTATTACACCGGAAGCTACCGATGCTTCTGCAGAAGACAATGCTGAGAAAGATGAAGCGGAAGAATCAAATGAAGAAGGACAAATAGGTACTTCCGAAGAAGGAGATTACGGAGATGAAGGTACGGTTGCCGGCACATTCCTTGGCAGCAACCAGTGTGAAATCAATGGTAAAACCGGCGTTTGCTCTGATGGAGTATATCGCGCCAAGACAGGTGAAACCTATGAGTGTTATGAGGGGGCCTGCGATTTGGTTGAGGAGAATGGCGGTACGGTTTTGAAAGAGGTTATAGTCAATGGCTCAAGCAAAATAGATGCGTATGAAAAAATGAGTGCCGAGGATTTCGCAGCGCATCAGGATGAGGTTGAACAATTGCGCCAAGATTTGACGGCAGCGATGAATGCACCCGATGCAACAGACAAAGAAATCTCCAATGCACAAAAAGCACTTGACCGTTTGGCTGAAGTCGAGCAAGCCAAGAAAAAAGAACAGCAAGACAGCCGCAATGAAAATTATTTGACTACAGCCAAAGGTATGTCGCAAGAAACTTTTGTTGAGGCTTATAATCGTTATTCTTCATTGATAAACGATCCTGACACTGCGGCAAGTATCAAAGAAGATGCACAGTATTATCTCGATATATTGAACCAAGCGGCATCAAGCGTATTTTCGGGACAGGCCTGCGCACAGGTAAAACGCGACTACGGTTTATCCGTCAGTTGCAATGATTGGAATTAATGTATGGAACGGCAACGGAAGGAGGATAGGATGAAAAAATATATGATTGCATTTATAATTGTCATCGGACTTCTGTTGCCGAAATACGCGGTCGCAGAACTCGATTTCATTAAAGACTTCATTGGAGGTGTTGAAATCGGTGAGGAAAACGTATCCTTATATGTTAATGACAATGTTAAGGGACAGGTTAATTTGCAAGAAAAAACCACCGATACCAAAAATCAGAAAAAGGCCAAAAGTTTGGCTCGTACGGCAATACAAGTCTTGAATGGATCTCAAAAAGCCCGTAAATTTATCGACACCGGTGATTATTCTGAATTTTTCAATACCAAAATAAGTAATTTGCAATGGCCGGGGATTGATGCCGCGACCGATTGCGGTGAATATACTTCGCCGATGACCAAGCGTCAGGTACTTATGTCTTATTTTAAGAAAAAACACGTTGATAACGATGTTCAGGTATCGGTAGCCAAAGATGTGGCTATGAATAATCTGGCGATTGAAAACTTGGCAATTGATTATGCCAATGCTTTAGTTACGCGTAGGCAATTGCAGGAAGAATCAAAGAAGCTTTCTACGCCTGATGAACAGAGAGGAGATAAAGATGCTAAAAATTCGGGCAAAGACATTATGGAGTTGGAGTGGAACTACGGCGTGGTAATGCGGCGTGCCAATAATCGCTGGTTGAATATACTTTTGTTTGAATCTTCTCATATCTCCAATATTTTGAAAGAGCGCGCGAATAAGGTTCGTCTCGATGATACGGCCGATGTTCTCGGTGAAAAAACGGAAGAAACTGTTGAACAATTGAAAGAACACGGTGTGAGAACACCGCAATACGGTTCAAACGGTATAACTATAGGCAATGTGGAAAATTTGGTTAATAAAGGCATCGATGCCGTCAAACGCAAAGATTATTCTTCAGCCTTTAATTCCATGGCGGGTATTTATTCCGGAAGTCCGGCATACAACCCGGAGGTAGCCAAAACCATCAACAAAGTTTCGAGTAAAGTAGAAGCCGGGCAAAGAGCATACAATAATGCCGACAACAAAAATTATGACGCACTTTCGGAACAGGTATTTGTTGAAGGTCAAAAGTATTACAAACAGCAAAAAGATAAAAATAACAAGGAGAAAGCAGATGATAAAACCGATGCTAACAATGGTCAAAAATAGCGGAATATCAGTATTTCTGTTTGCTATATATCTTTGCTGTGCCTTGGGCTTTTATACACCACAGGTATATGCACTGGCTTATTTGGATTCCATTTCCGGAACTATAACCGATATCGGCACCAAAATAATGAAAGATATGCAAAATGACGAGGGCATGACGGCAAATATTTTGGAAAAACTGAACGGAAAAACCTTGCAAGCACAATACGGCAACCCACAAAAAAAAGAACCGGAGAGTGCGCAGTTATATAAAAAGATTTTGCAGGGATCTGCAGATATTATCGCAGACACGGCCAAGGGACAATATGCCGCCGGTGATTATTCGGCAAAAGGTTTCATTGATGCGTTGACCGGACAATTGGGAGAACTGACTCAAGAATATAATGAGTGGGAAAAGAAAATGAATGATGCAATTGAAGCCGAAGAAAAAGAAAAATTAAATAAGAAAATGGCTATGCAAAAGCAGATGGTTCTTTTACAATCACAGCGGAGCGCCCTTGATTCCCTAATTGAACAAGAATCTACACCGGAAAGAGAGGCGCAATTGGATGCGTTGGATTTGGCTATTGCAGATATGGCATTGCAAATCAAACAAAACGATGAAAAAGATGTTATGACAACCAGTAATGTCAAAAAAACCAAACGCAAAATGAATAAATTGAAAAAGAAAATAGAAAAAGCAACTGCTGAACTGTCTGAAGATAAAATTCAAGAGAAGATGCAAACAGAATTAATGAAGTTGTTCGGTATAGAGCCAAATAAAGAAGAAGAGGAAATTTATGAAACAGCAATCAGTAAACTCTTTTTGCACGAAGATGAAACAGATAATCCGCAAAATGTGCAGCGTGTTATAGATGAACGCAATCGCGAATATTATGATGCGATAAAAAATGCTTTGGAAACAGTGGTTATTACCAGAGACAGCATAACAACTACCAATCAGCACAGTGTTGCTTGTACAGATGCCTCCACAAAAGAAGCAGACGGAGTATTCGGAGCAATGGGACTAAGGCAATGTGTTGAATTGCAAAATTCTATTGCCGCCGCCGGATATCTGGAAATTATGCTGGCAATGATGCAACTGCAAACCACAAGTGAAATGATAAATTGGAAAAATAAATACAGACTTCGCGATTATGACAAAGATTTTACCAAGTTTAATCTCGATGATTATTTGCTGACTAAGGAAGACTTACTGTCAAAACTTAAAAATCAGTCCAAAGACAAATTTAAAGACGTGCTTAAAAACAAAGTAAAGGGCTTCTTTTAAGGATTAGGAGGAAATGATGAACAGTTTACAAAAGAGTTTATTAATTTTATTTATCAGTTCTTTCATCAATAGTACTGCGTCGGCATTTATGCCTGACACGGCGCCGTCTGCTACCGGTCCGGTTCCGCAGGCCAATCTGACCGGAGGACCGCAGGAAGCTGCAATTTTGACAAGTGCCATTAAGGAAGTTCTTACAAACAAGATGATGTTAAGCTCATTCACTGATATAACCAGAATGAAACAATTAGCAAAAGAATATGGTGTCATGATGGGTAAAAGCGCTCTGAATATGCTAAAGCAACCTGACAAGAAAAAGCAAAAAATCATTACCTATTCGCGAACCATTGAGGATTGTAAAAAAACGACGGTTACCGATTCCAAAGGTGTCAAAAGAGTGGTTGATGTCAATAAAGAAGACATGGTTAAAAAAGCCTTTATTAAACTGTTTTTCCAATATCCTTCCGAAAACAGCAAAACCAAGTACGAATACGCTAAGAAGGGTGATGATCTTAAACTTGATACAACTCTTGAAATGTATATAATCGCCAAAGAAATGCAAAAAGAACTTGCCGGTAAAGAAATTGAATTGTGGGGAGAGCAGTTGGTTATACCGGAAGGAGACGATACCGATAACATAAAAGCAGTCGAAGCAAAATTGAAAGGCGTTCCGATGGAAGATTTAGGGATTGTTACGCAGCTCAAGTTATATGAAAGATGCTTGGTAGCGAATCAGTTTTGCAATTATATTAAGGTAACATCGTGCAACGGCAGCACAGATGAAGGTGGAGATCGCGGCGAAAATGTTCAAAATACGGATATTGGTTTTGGAAGCGACAAGAAAAATGAAGATATGGTATGCTTTTGGAATAGTGCGATTAAGGCGGAAACATTATATGATACCATTATGCGTTATAATGAATTTTTGGTGGCTATGTTGGCGCAATATCGTTCTGTAAACAGTATTTCCAATATTGCTAAAATTAAAGAATATAACGAGGACAAAGAAAAAATTGAAAACGGTGAGGACAAAACTTCTTCCTTAAATCAGCCGTTGAATCGGATTAATGAGGTTGTTTCGGTAAAAATTACGGCTGACGTAATGTTTGCAGATATGTCGGCAGAAGAACGTGATGCCGAGGAAGAAATACAAAAATATCAGGCAATTTTCGACGATGAAAATGATTTGTTGAGCGGTGATTTTGAGTTGAGCAACGGTGCTAAAGATTATAAACACGTGCTTGGCACCAGAGGAGATAATTTTGATGATTTGGTAAGTATTGCCGCTGCCGAAGAAGATTTGCAACGCGCCGAGATGATGCACAATGCCTTGATGCGTTTACCCGGATATTTGGATTTATATAAAACGCATCATTATATTGAGAGATTGCATAACATCAGCAGACAAATGGTTGTTCGTTCGGGTGAATGCGCAATGAATATGCTTAAACCTTATTACTATGAAACTGATAAAGTGTGGTATGGTCCCAATAATTGCATAACCGAATTTGAAGATGCGGCTAAAACCACTCCGTCCGGTAGAGTTATTTGCCATTATACCCAAAACAAAGATTTTACGGATACGTCGGAATCGGTCGGTTTGATGGATGTGGCATGTCCGGATAATTCTTCGAAAAAATGCTATGTCACCAACATTGATGAATTTATTGATTTGTTAAGCGAGGAAGAAATAACCGAAGAAGATGAAGAAAATAGCATAGATAAATCGAAAGATAAACCGCTTCCGGAGCGTCCTGATGTTGTAGGAACTTCGTCTAAGGGCGGTATAATGCAGTATTTGATTGATTTCTACCGCGCAGCCATTGACGGCAATGCTTTATATGAGTATGATGAAGAGCCTGTTATCACTATCCAAGCCGACGCCAGCGAGGGTGCCGATTACTCATCCCATGTTGTTATATCTTCAGATGCGGAAGACTTGGACTATAATACTGATAAAACCAAAGCCGCCAAATATATGGAATTTTATAAATCTGAAACCGGCAGGACGGACGATGAAGAGCAAACTTCCGATGCACAACAGGATGAAGATGACGAAGAAGAGCAATCTTCACGCGTTTATGTAACTGAGCGCGACAGTATCGAAAGTGTTGATGACAATTACCGCAATAAAAAAAGTGATATGAAAAATCAGAAAAAGGACAGTTGAGCGATACGCAGGAAGAAAGTATTATGCGCTGGGCTGTAGGGGCCGAGGTTATGAAAGATGTAGCCAGAGATTTGGATTTTGGTTTGGATAACAGTGGTACAGTTCATTTTGGTAAAAGAAAGCGTAAATTCCCGCTATGGAATGATCAGATAGCATTTTATGACCAATATATAAACGGCAAATATGAAAACATGAAAGACTACATTATGACGGTTCCGACTCAAATGTTGTTATTGAATGCTGCTGTTGGGGTGGTCAGTGGGCTGTCGGGCAGTGGCAGTAGTACCGGAAACGGACAAGACGGTGCTGCCGTATTGCAAGACTATTTCAAGAACGAAGAAGGCCAAATTAATCAGATGATTGAAAATTATGAGAAAATATTTAAACAAATAAAGGCGCAATACGAGGCAAAAATCAAGAAAGATGAGACGGAAAGAGAAATACGTGTTGCTGAAAAAGACGAAGCAGGCCAGAAATTAAGTAAATTAAATGCCAAATATAATCGAGCTAATCGCGATATTAATGAAGCTGTTTTAGAAATAGATGTTTCCCAAAAAGGGCTTGATTATAATGCAGATTTATACGATAAAGCCAACAGAGATGATGTCGATATTGATGAAATGCCGCAAACGCAGGATTACAAGAATTTGCAAGAGAAAGCCGAAGCTAAGCAGGAGAAAGCAAATTCTACCAAGGATGCAATTCTGTTAGAGACATCGGACATAGAAGAATATATAAAAGAAAGGGAAGAATGGATAGAGGAAATTGATGCCAGACTGGATCAGGCTCGGCGTGAATATGTTAAACAAATGAGTGATGCCGAAGCTCAGGAAATGCGGGAAACAGCAGCACTGATTGCTTCGATTCGTGCAGCTCGCCGAAGTTTTATTACTCCGGAAGAAGCCGTTACGAAAATTGTACCTGCTGAAATTGCCGCTACGGTAATAAGCTGCGCTCGTCAATATATTGTGGAACAAATTGAAAAAGCACAAGAAAAGATTAAGACCGAGTTACAAGATACCGGCAAGATATACATGCCGGGCAATTATGGCAAACTTAAAGCAATTCACGCTGATTTAATAAATAAGATCAGCAGTGTGTCGCCGTCGGATATTGCATCTTGTGGGGAAACTACCGATAGTGAAGGCAATTCTTTCGTGTCATTGAACTTTCTTGCCGGTATTTGTGCCAATGATTTCTGCGTAAACGAAGATGACGCATTCTTTGTCGGTATTGTCGGATTACCGCACGACTTTGCGGCACCGCATTCACCGGATTGGTTTACTTCTGCTCCTATGCGTGAGGTATTTTACTTTGATCATTACGATTTTTCTTCAATCTCAAAATATTATAAAGGAGATGAAGAGAGTATTAATGAAAATACCAAAATGTTTTTGAGTCAAAGACTGTTTTTGGAAGATCTCTTAAAAGGTGCTCCCAATACGCAGATAAAATCATCGGAAGACTACATAAGAGGCGAAGACAGTATTAAACAATCTACAGTGCCTGAAGTATGGAAATGGATATTGAAACCGCATACCTATGTGCAACGTTCGTTTGACTTGAAAAAACTTATCGGCAGGCAAAATGGTACTCCGGAAGAACAGATGCGCGCGCTAAGTGCAAGGCAATCGATTCGCCGTTCCGGTCTTTATCCGTGTCGTTCTCCCGAATACAATTCGGCAGGAAAGCTCAGCGGACGGACTCTTTATGACGAAAACGGTAAACCTACGGGAATACCTGCTCAGCAATTTATTGATGTTAACAGTGATTTACAGTATACAACCGGTAAAATCGCTGATTTGCAGCAGCCGCAAAAGTCGGAGAACTTAAGCTCAACTAATCCGAATGAGCCGAAACAAACGTATATTCCGTCATTGGTTCCGCCTGATTGGATGGAATATTCTACTGTGCCGTATAATACTGCAACACCTATAACAGATGTTATTATGGGGGTTCCGGAGTGTCAGGCTTTGCGCCATGTCAACGAGAGAGTGTTTGATAAAGAAACTTCTGCTTTGCACGGAAAACATGCTTCAGACTGGGTTAGTCCGCGTAAAGCCAGTGAACTCGGTAATATTCTGACATATTATACGGAGACAAAGTATGAAGTTAATAAAAGTCTTTGCAACGCGGCAAAAACAAGCTGCGGCGGCAATCTGTCATGTGAAGAAAAGGCCTGTAAACCGCAGAAAATTGAAATTTTACGACTGACCTATAATAATGAATTGGTACATGCCCTGTCTGCATATGATGAAGATTACGGCCAAAAAGGAAATGAAGAAGGTACTTCACGGCAAAATTTAGCCTCGCGCGTGTTATTACAAAATAATCAGTTGGGAGATTATTTAAACCAAATAGAAACTATGAGGGTTACAGCCGATAATCTTCTTAATTCTGAAAAAGATCTTAAGCGCACTCAATTGGAACTTGCGGAAACTCTGATAGAGACAGATTTTGTGTTCGGTGAAGAATTTGATTTGGCTAATGAACAAGATTATAAACGGCTTCGTGATAAATTGACTGAGGAAAAAGAAAAAGCCGTTACTGCAGCATTGAATAAACTAAGTGAAGTCAAAATGACTACGACCATTGAGAATCCTGACGGTACTTTTAGTGACGGCGATGAAGTTGAGGCTATCAAAGAACGTGTGGCCGATATTACCAGACGTGCTTTATTATACCAGATGGATAGTGAGGGAAGTGAGTTGATTCCGGATTATCCCGGTGATTTGGTTACAATTGACGGTTCTTGGGATCCGCAAACCGATATGCTCGAGGAAATGCAAACGGCAAAAGCCGATTGGGATATAGCTCAAGAGACCGCTAAAAGGCAAGATGAAGAACGTGAACGTCGCTTACAACAGTTTGCACGTCCGTATTGCGCGGTATATCCTCATTAATATTTTGTAGGAAAGGGAAAAAAGTGGTTCAGCTCGGAAACGGAACAAAAAAAATATTGATAACTGATGCAAAGCGGAAAGTAGATGTCGGTTATCAGCCGCACTTTATTAAAGATGTCAGACAGGAAAAGACTTCAAATAAAGAAGTATATTTCCGTTGGCTCTCACGATTGGTTATCTTATGCACTATTGTTTCTCTGACGTTTTTTTTGTGTTCAACTTTGGTTATCTTTCGTTTGGCTCGAGAAATTGTTGTAGAACCACTGTTGATAATAAATCAAAAAGATTCGGAAACTGCTGTTCGCTATGAGCCTATTGATAAGAAAATGCCGTCGGAAAAGCAATTGACCGAAATGTATGTACGTCAGTATGTTATCATGCGCAATACCGTGATTAATGATGAACAAGAAATGCGGACACGCTGGGGACCTGGCGGAATTGTGCAGTATATGTCTGCACCTGATGTATATAAGGAATTTGTCGGAATGAATGCTGCCTCTATCGAAAAAATGTTTGATAACGGATATTCGAGTGAGGTTTACATCGATAAAATCGGAAAAGAGAGTGAAAATTCTCCGGTTTGGTCGGTAAAATTCACCGTTTACAATCTCTCTCGCGCTCGCAATGATACCGGAGCATTGACTTTGAAATCAGTGCGTTATAACGCCTCGGTAACACCTGTATATTTAGAAGAACGCCGTCTTTTGAAGGCTAGGTTACTTAATCCGATAGGGTTTACGGTGATAAAATACAGCCAAAGCGAAATAAGAGAATAATTTGTTTAATTTATTTTAATCTTTTTATTTTAATATAATCGACAGAGGAGTATCCGCATTTTTCGGATAATGCACCGAAATGCAGGTATTCTCGGCTGTTGAGAGGATTCTCAATAGGAGTCTAAAACAAAATAAGAGAGATAAAAATGTATAAAAAACTTTTGATCTTTGCTATATTTTTAGTTCTGTCGGCATGCAGTTTGTTTGGTTCGTATTACGAACCGGAAGCTGTCGGTATCGGTAAAGATGTCAACGAACTCAAGTTGTCGCCGTGCGCTTGCATGCAACTTGACGTGATTAAAAATGTGCCGGATTGGTTTTGGGAAACGATTTAAACGGGGTGTTGATAAATGGCGGCTCAGTTGGGAGTAAATAACACACAGCAGCGTTTGATAGCTTCCGGACAAAAACGTTCGGTTCAAAATGCTCGTACGGATGTAAGACGCGAGATAGGGCAAGATGAAGATAATCTGGTTGTCAATGCAAGCGAAAAAAGATATTTATGGACGGCTCGCGCTTTTGCGGTGGTTACAGCCATAAGCTTGTGTTGCAATTTGATTTTATTGTTGACGATTGCCAATATTTTGCCGTTATATCGAGTGGAGCCTTACTTGTTGACACTGGCCGGTAAAGATGAGCAAGTATATAATATAATTCCGTACAGTCGGGATATGGAAGCTAAAAAATCGATAACCGAGACTTTTATTCGCCAATATGTATTATTAAGAACAACGTTGCTTTCCGATGTTGAAGAAATGGAAGCACGTTGGCAAAACGGCGGAGATTTACAAAAAATGTCATCTCCGATTGTTTATCAGGATTTTATGAGCAATACGGCTCCGAAGTTGATGAAGCGAATGAAAGAAGACGGTTTAACCAGTAATGTTTCGATTATTACCGTCAATGAAATTTCCGAATCATATTGGCAGGTTGAATACAGCGCCGATTACTATTTACCGACATCATACACGCCTAAAAAACTGAAATATCGAGCTAGTTTGCGTGTACAATATGTGCCGCAGAGAGTTTCTTATAAAGAGAGACTGAAAAATCCGGTAGGATTTACGGTTCTGTCTTATACAACCAAACAAATCAGAGAATAGAGTTAGGATAGAGAAATGAGAATGAGCTTTAAAATATTGGTATTGATGATTGGAATGCTGTTTACGCACAATCTTTATGCTGCCGGTTTGGTTACCGATGATAACAGCAACAGTAGTTATGATCAATCGGCAGATCAGTCGCAGGGAAACTATCAATCAATGAATCTCGGATATGCCGGTTTCGGTTCTATCGGAATGTTTCAGGAAGCATGGCAGGATCCGTTACAGAATTTGGGTGAGGGACAAAGTAAGCCGGCTTATTCTAAATATTATTGGACACCTGATCTGGTAGTGAAGGCATGATCACAATGATTAATTTTCCGGAATGGGAGTTGGTCGAACATGTGTTTGTCGGTGATACCGGTACTTTTACGGGGCAGATTATGCCGCCTAATACCGTGATGTTATATCCGCAACCGGGAGCAACCGTCGGAAATGATACCAATGTCATCGTTCTCGGGCGTTCGGGGAATAAATATGTATTTTACGCCAGAAGTGAAGGTATTAACACCGAAAGAATAACAAATTCCATCATAGATATTGATGTTGTCGGTAAAAACGGCGCATCGGGAGGTGGTCCCAGGAGCGGCGGTCAGATAGCCGGCGGTAGCAGCGGCCATGTAAACGCTGCCGGATTCGGATCGGGAATGGATAAAACGGTTGATGCCACGTTCACCCGTCGTTTCTTAAAAGAAGATTGGTTAAAGAGTATTCCGATGGATCCGTCAAAGTTTCGTTTTGATATCGAAATTTATGTGCCTAATCCGGATGACGTAATTATTGCACCGGAACGCGTATGGCATGATGATATATTTACATATATTGACTTAGGTGAAAAAGCAATCAATATGGTACAGCGTCCGATTGTGACGATGATTATCGAACGCTCGGAAACTCCGGTCGGATTTAGAACCAAGGGACCAAATAACAGATTGATTATTGTTGAAGGTGTGGGCGATATGGTTATGCGCAGCGGTAAACGTATGGTGTGCTTAAAAATGCGTCGATCTGATGATGAAGGAACACAATATGTAACCTATGCCGACACCAGCAATGAGTGGGATATTGCTCCGGCAATACCGGGACAAGGTTCGCAAGGCGGCGGAAGCGGCAGCTCTGCCGGTATGGGAGCTGGAGCGGTCGGCGGTTCATCAAATGCTGCATCCGGTATAAATACGGGAAACAGCGGAGCTGACGGCAGAACTGATTTCGGGAACAATTCCGGCGGTGGTGTTTATGTTCCGAACGGTGTTACCAGCGGTTCAAACAGCTCAATGAACGGTTTTATGGGAACAGTTTGTGCTCCGAATAATGGATGTGCCGGAGATATGGATTACAGCGGTATGTCGCAATTGAAAACCGCAGATGGTGCCGTTATCGGTAAGAATTTTCCGCAATATAAGTATGGCAGCGGTTTTGAGGGACAAACCTCAGACAGTTTATCGATAGAATTGGGGACTGATTCTAATGTCAATAATTTGGAAGCTTTATGGCAGGATTTATCCGGCCGCTATTCCTCATTATTGAGTGGATATGAGCCGTTCTATTCTGTTGACACACCGGCGGATGGGCAAGGAAAAGAGCTGTTCCATCTGCGCGTTGGGCCTATAAAGAGTTTGGATAGCGGTGATTCCGTCTGCAGCCAGTTGGGACGTAACGGAGTTTTCTGCAGTGTGGTCAGGGTGCAATAAATGAGTAAAGGTCCGTTAACAAGAGCCGACAGATATGTCAAAAAAACCGATAAGATTATCTTGATTATCGGCATAATAGCACTGTTGACTTTTCTCTTCACTCTTATGCTGGCAACAGCCGACACGCAAGAGGAAGAAAGAGCAACAATAGTCGAGGATAGCGGCATCGATGCAGAAACGGATATTAACATTAAAAATCAAGAAATTCCGAATGAAATTGAGTTCGATAAAGTTGAAGATGATGAGCGTCCCATAACTTTGTCTCCGCTAGAGCTTAATATGGGCCAAATTATATTGGGTAACGAAGCTACAAATGTATTGACAATAGGCAGCAATGGCAAACGTGAAATACGTATTTTGTCGGTAGAATTGGAGGATGCTCCGTTTGATGGATTTTCTTATGATTCCAGCAATTGTCAAAATAAGGAGTTGCGAGGCAATTTAACTTGTATGGTTACTACCAAATGGATTCCCAGTGTTGCCGGAAATGTACAAAGCAATTTTAAGATTGTATGGCATGAAACAAATATATCCGCACAAAATGCCAAGCACGACGAAATAACCGTACGCGGCAGTGCGGTTACAAAAGAAAATTGTAATTTTTGCGAAACAGATATGGTTGCGGCCGTTCCGAGCAGCGGTGTTGCCATTGGCGGGTATCGTTATGCTATCGGTCCGGATGGAAAAGTTATAGGTGCCATTGATGAAAACGGTAATGTGTCTGACGGTAAGGGCAATGTCATCGGCCGAGTTAATGCGGACGGCATGATTGTTGACTCTGAAGGTAATATCATTGGTGTTGCCGCCAACAGCAAATTGATTATGGATGAAAATGGTAATGTCATAGGCTATGTCGATGCCAACGGTGTAGCGTATGACATTGATGGTAATGTAATCGGGACTATGCTGCCTGACGGCACGGTTGTCGATTCAAACGGCAAAGTTATCGGAAAAGCGGTTGAAGCAGGTATAGTCGTTGATGCTAACGGA
>CACWUA010000002.1:0-6044 GCA_902763905.1 uncultured Pseudomonadota bacterium
ATAAAAAATTAAATGTTTTCTTTAATTTTGTAATGATGGGAGTTATCATTACAACTATTGTAGGCTTGTCGACGCAGGCGCTATCCGTAGGTATGCCGAAAGAAGAACTTATCAACTTAATCAACAGCGACAGTGTGCCGGCCATTGAAGCGGCAATTCCGCTTGGAGGTATTCAGTTTTTAGTGGTTTTAGTCTGCTGCGCCATGTGTTTTAAGCTTCCGGAGCAAGCCGGCCGTCTGGCCAGCAAATTTGCCGGCGGAGCGCAACTCGGTACACTTGGTGCTCATATTGGACAGCTGGCTGCCGGCATGATCACCAGCGCCACCGTCGGAGATAAATTCGGCAAACAAGGCAAACTCGGAGGTTTGGCCGGATTGGCGGTCAGAGGCGGCAAAGCGTGGGGTAAATCGGTTGGCGAACATACCGGAGCTACGGGGGCACTCAATGCTAAACTAAATAATGCCAAAAGCACCATCAATAATATCAAAGGTCATATTGGCTTGGGCAGTAACGCAAAAATGGGAGCTAAAGGTAGCAATCCGATGGCTAACAATCAGCAAGACGAGATAACCAACGGGTTTAATCAGGATAAGTAAAGGAGAAAACAAATGAAATCAGCAATTTTTTCACTGCTTGCACTTATTCTTATATTTACGCTTTTGAAATTCGGAGCGCTTTCCGTGATTGGCTCAAAGTTTTTTCACTATACGGCGTATATTATACTCGTCATTGTTATCACAGGTGCCGTATTCATCGTGGGGATTAGAAACAAAGACGAACAATCGCAGCAAGACATCGTTTTACCTCAGGAGGAGCAATCTGATGAAAAATAAAAGTAAGTTACATATTTTCATCTTTATATTGCTCGCATTCTTTGCAAGTATACGTGTTGCCGCTGCCGATGAAGAAGTAAAATCTGATGCCCCTTGCACCGAAGAGCAAAAAGAAAATATTCAAAAATCTTTGGTTGATAATCTGCAGGGTAATTTTGATGTCTTTAAATCTAAAGTTGCTGTCTACAATACTTTGGCTAAGGATTATTACAGCAGTTGTTTGCATGCCGAAGGCAGTGTGCAAAATCCTGCCAGACCGACAGTTGACGATGCGGCTACGGCTCAAGCCTATGGCATAAATATTGAAAATGACAGCTTATATGAATATCTTGGCGCAGATTGGGATAAAAATCTGGTTGACACACCGGAATGTATACAAAAACATAAGGATGCTAATGCCGCATTCGGTCCTGCGGCAGATGCTCTCAGTCAGCTGAAAAAGAATATTCAGCCGCTTAAAAATTCGAGCGGTACAAACTGCTCTTGTAATGCTGACGGTACCGAAATGCAGTGCACCACACTCAATAAAGAAACCGAGCAAGTAGAAAATCAAGACAGTCTTTGTTCTTCATTGACAGGTATAATGCAAAGTTTGTCGTCTTGTCCGCTTTGCGGAATATTTGAAGCTATTTTAAGCGCCAGCGCCCGAGTTGCCAATATTGCATGGGATTATGCAGCCACACCGCTCAGTGAAGTTGTTTGTGTGTTCTTCTTAGTTATTTTGGCAGTAGAATCGCTCAAAGCAGTTGCTTCAGTCAGCGGATTTAAAATAAGCGCATATTTGAAGTCCGTATTGGCAATCGGTATCAAAATTGTCATTACGGTATTTCTACTCAGTAATTCCCAACCGATATACGAATATTTTATATCGCCGGTATTGAAAGGCGGGTTGGATATGGGACTATCCATAGCTTCTGTCAGCGGCAATGTGCAATGCAGCGATGAAAATGAAGTCGGTGCTTCCATTCCATCGCCGACACTTGATGCCGAATTATTTAATAAAACTCTCAATACCGTGCGTTGTTTCGGCAAATCTGCATCAACTCTGCCGGCTGTCGGCATGGGGTTGCTGTGTCATGGTTCGCTTAAAATTATGAAAATAAACCTTCCTGATTTCCATATGATTTTCAGCGGCTTAATTTTACTCGGAATCGGATTGATGATATGGATGTCGCTTTCATTTTATCTGATAGACTGTACGGTACAAGTAGGAATGCTATGTACGTTAGTGCCGCTTCTGATTGCCTGTTGGCCGTTTAATCTGACTAAACAATATACAACCAAAGCCGTAAAAATGCTGATGAACACGTTCTTCAATTATGCGATGATGGGCACAGTATTATTGATAGGGTCGGAAATTATTGCATTTGCCATAACCGGCGACGGAGAGCTGAGCCTGACCGACTTGATTAATGCTCTAAACAATAATGAAGTCGAGAAGATAAAAAAATTGTCGGCGCTTGACAGTATGCGTGTATTGGTACTTTTAGCCTGCAGTATTTTTACCTTAAAATTAATTGCCAAAGCCAACGGTTTGGCCAATCAATTCTCTCAAGGTGCCGGTGCCGATATCGCCAGTGGTATGGGAACGACTTTGGTCGGAGCAGCTACTGCGGCCGGAAAAGGTTTTGTACTGCGTCCTGCCGGACGAATTATCGGTAACTTGGGCAATCGGGCACTGGAATCCAGCGGATTGAAAGCCGGATTTAATACTATTGCCGATAAAGCTCTGGAGAAACGGCGCGGCGCTTTAGGAGCCCTTGGCAGACAGCTTGGGTTAGGTCAATATCAAAATCAACAAACAGGTTCAGGTATAGCTCCTACAAGCGGAAGCGGTGACAAAGGTACAAGAGGAATCGAAAGCAATGAAAGGACAAACGCCGAAGATTATGAAGAGAATCAGGATTTAGAGACACAGGATTTAGAGAATCAGGATTTAGAGACACAGGATTTAGAAACTCCGAATAATGAGACACCGAATACCGGAACTCCGCAAGGCCGTCCGAATCGTGGGCAGAATGCCACTGAAAGCGGTCGTCAACACTATGAGAATCGAAACAAACATCAACGTCCGAGAACACTGAAAGATATGAAAGCAGCCAATCAAAATCCTGTGGCGGCTCCATCGGATAATAATGCTTCGGCTGTTGACGACGAAGTCTCAAAATTGCCGGAAGAAGATAATAATGTTCAACCGTCTACCGCTAAAGATGAGAATACGGTTCAAGGTAATCTCGACAATAACGAGCAGACAGAAAACAAGAACACTCAAAATCAAGGAGGAAGAGAAAACAATAAACAAACCAATAATAACAATCCGATTAGACCTGATAAACACGGAAATACCGGCAATACCAAACCAAACGTCGGCAATGGCGAGCATGGTAATTCCGAATCTGTAAAACCTACGGAGGAAATAATCAAATAGACGATTATTAACAATATTGAAAGTACAGGCGCATTATACTGAACCAACGAACGGATAGAACTGAGATGAGATACTTGAGAGACATAAATATAATCAGATTACTGAAAATGCTGTGCATTGTTATTTGCACAATTGTCTCTTTGTCGGCTTGCGGTCAAGATGAAAACGCTCAATTGGGACACGGCTCCGATGAGCGCGCTGTCGCTGCAAGTCAGCGTTTTGAATGTCCGGCTCCGGGCGGCAGTAAAAGTATTTTGAATAATGCTCAGCCTAATACTGATAATCAATGCGTGGAAGGAAGTAAACAGTGCATTCAAGGTTCTATTATCAAGATTTTTTACAAAAGTCTCGGTGATATGGCGATAACAGTGTATAAGCAAGTTACGAGTGAGGACTTACTTTCGCTGATGGTACTAGCATTTTCGCTGTGGATGGCTTTTCAGATTTTACGACACGTATCAGCCACATCTCCGGAATCCATCGGCGAATTCTGGACCAAAATTTTGCGTAAGGCCGCATTATGCTTCGCTTGCGGCTATCTGGCCTCTACTCCGGCCAATATCATATATGCCATAAACACTTTCGTGTTTCCTATTTATATGACGTTACTTGAATTTGCTTCAGCAGTATTATCATTGATGTCAGAAAAAGCGCAATCGCTGCGCGAATTCAGAATAGACGGACACGTAGAACCGATAAATTTCGGCTTATCCGACGGCGGTTGCTCTATTCCGGCCGGTACAACCATACAAATGAGCGAAACACAATTTCCGCAGCAACCTCTCGATATGATTAATTGTATGGCATGTGCGGTCAGCGATCAATTAAATGCCGGATATACTATTGCGTTACGCGGTCTGTTCGGAGAAGGTCTGTTTCGTTTTCTTGTCAGTCTGTTTTTGATGGCGGCCTTTTTGATTGCCAAATGGGGATTTGCTCTGTATTTGGTAGATGGTATTTTCCGCTTGGTGATGATGATTATAATTATGCCTTTTCTGATTCTGTTTTATGCATTTGAACAAACACGCAAATGGACAACTGTCGGTTTTAAGATAATTCTAAATTCTGCCTCGGTTATGCTTTGTATGGCTATTTTGGTTTCAACAACCGTGATGGCCATAAACGATTTACTGACTTCCGACGGTGATACCTACGGAAACTTAGATTCATACAATAATTTCGGTACGGTTCCTCTATCAATGATTTTGATAGGATTTGTTGTAATTAAATCCACAAAATTAGGAGTATCGCTATCCGACAGCTTAACCGGCGGAGGCGGAAACAACAGCTTCCAAGAAAAGGCCGCAGCCCTCATCGGAACGGTTGCTCAATACGGGTTTGAAGCTATTACCGCCGGCTTCGGCAAAATTGCCACCATAGCCGTTAATCACAGTGCCAGACTGAGGGCAATGCAGGAGAAAGTTCAAAAAGCCCGTGCCAAAATTGCACGAGTCAAGCAGGCCATAAATCATGCCGCCGGACGTGATGTACAAAAGCGGGGAGGACAGGAATGATGAAAAAATACATTATTACATTAATGTTCCTGCTTTCTGCGGTATTACTTATATTACCGCGTCCATCCCGTGCCGAGCAAAGTCTGGTAGAACATCAAATTGCCGCGATTTTAATGGATGAGGCCCGCGGCGGTGGTGAGGTTTCTATGGCGTATGTCGCCGATGCTATACGCAACCGTATGATTGAACAACAGGTTAAGTATAATAAACGAGACCTGACGTATACTGATATTCTGTTTTGGCCGAATGCGTTTGAAGGGGCTCCAAAATTTAAGAATAAATCATCAAAAGCTTTGGAAGATTATTGGCTGAAAAAAGAATCTGCCAGTCTCTGGAACACAGCATTGAAACTGGCAAATCAGACAGTCAATAATACTCTGCCCAAAGTTGCCCGCGGTGCCAACAGCTTTAATAAATCACACGGAGAGAAAAACTCTATTTTTCGAGATGAAAAAACCGGACACTATTTCTACAATATGGAACTCGGCGGATTTAAACATAATCCGAGCTTGATGACAGATGATGCAGACAGCACAAAATTCAGCGAATCTGATTATGTTCAGCCGCCGACAGGCTCTTCAAATCAGCACTATGGCGACAATGAAGACGGTTCACGTGAAGCAGGACAGTGCTCCTTTTCCACTTTGCAAAAAGTATATATGGAAGATACCGACGATGCTAAAATGTGTTGGTATTGTAACGTAGTTATAGTATTAATGAATTCATTTTTCCAAGCGGCGCATAAAGCTCTGCCAAGCTCCATTTCTTTGGGAAAATTGATTTTGAATCTCGGATTTTTGGTATGGCTTGCTTATTTTATTTTGCAGCAAGTAGCTTCTTTTTCTCCGATTACCGTAGGCAGTATGCTGCAAGAGATTCTGAAAATGGGATTTAAGGTGGCGTTGGCTTATGTGGCAGTAGAAAAAGGAGGAGAACTGATTGCCTATTACTTCATCAATCCGGTATTGGATTTGGGACTAAAATACGGACTGGCTCTGTTTACAGGGCTTGCGGGTACGGCATTGTAAGGAAAGGAAAGATGATGAAATACGGATCTAAAAATATCATTTTTCTAATTTGGACGGTTTTAATTATCCAGTTGGTTTGGGTTGCACCGGCAACGGCTCAGACAATGGCTGACAGTTCCGGATTGTTTGACAACGGTATTTTACAGAGTTTACATCTATTGATGGTCACCACTTATAAAACCATCGGCAAAGTTTTAATGATCGGGCATGCTTTGATGTGTTATGCCATCAATGTCAATAA
>CACWUA010000002.1:6074-68729 GCA_902763905.1 uncultured Pseudomonadota bacterium
GTTTGATTTATTGAATATACCGGATCCTACTTTTTTGTTTGTGGGCGGTGCAATTTATGTGGCCGGAATTTTCATCAGTTTAAGCGTCGGTATGTATTTTGTTGACGCATCACTGAGACTTGGAATTGCCATTATATTTATGCCGATAAGCATTGCACTTTGGCCGTTTCCGCCGACAAGCAGCAAATTTATGGATAACTTAAATACTATCATTCGCAACGGGTTATTGTTTGCATTGATGTCGGTCGGAATTTCATTTGCACTGTGTCTAATCAACGCCGGTCTTTTTGAAAGCGGAGATGCTGCTTTCTGGAGTGCGATTGAGCATCAGCAAACCGAGCTCTTAAGTGAGAACTTTTCCTTTTTCAGCACCCATATTTTGGTTGTGGGGTTTAGTTTGATTTATGGTTTCAGACTTTTAGAATCCAGCGTCAATAATTATTTGAACGCCTTTTTCAGCGACCCGATGTTCGGCAGTCAAAGTCCGATGAATCAAATGGGCACACAAGCTTTCGGCATGGTCTCACAAAATATGGTAAAACCGGCAGCAAGTCTTGCCAAAGACATAGCAATGCACCAAACCGGACGGGCTATCGGCGGTATCGGAACGGCAATCTCGGCAGAGGGACGCGGCAAAATTGCCGGAGGAATAAAAAATGTATACAGCGGTCTCAAAACTTTTGCCAAGAATCCGCGGCAGACATATAATCGAGCTATGACAATCGCTGGTAAAAAAGCTAATAACGCAATTCAAAGTGTCGGCCAAAAAGCCGAAAATGCAATTTTCGCAGCCGGTGAAGGAGCTAAAAAGTTAGCTGACGGAATTTCGGCAATGGCTCCGATACCTCTGAGCGAGGATATTCGTCAAGACAGACTGCAGGGTAAATTGGAAAACGGTAAACGTCCGGTATTTGATGAAAATGCAGGTTTCCGCGGCAACAAAGGAATTAACAATAAAATCGACTATCTGACAAACAAATTCGGCAAATTTGCCCGAAATAATATAGATGCAGTTACTCCCGCAGTGGGAAATTTCACTGAGAATGTGTTGGCGCATGGCGGCGGCGAAATAAATAATGCGGTGCGAACTGCGGAAGAAGGCGCAAAACAATGGACCGCAGATAAAATTGCCGACACTATCAATCAGGTAAACGCCATGCGCGGCTCCGAAGATCCGGCAGTTAGCGGCGATCAGATACGAGCCGGTGTACGCAATGCCGGTATCATTGCCGGTGCTAAATTAAATAAATTAGCGGATAAGGTAATCGACAGCGACATAGTTCAAGGCTTTAAGGAAGGTGCTGCAACTGCAGACCAAGCTCCAATTACACTTGAACCTTTGGCAGCTGTTTCGGCTCCGTTCAAAGCAGTGCGGCATCCGATTAAAACTTGTCGCAAACTGGCTAATCTCAGTGAATCCTTCAACAATTATAAGCAAACATTGAAAGAGAATAGAGAGCTCACTACGCCGACAACCGGCAATAGCGGAGGTAATGCTCAACAAACCCTAGAAAACAGCCAACCGAGCCGTACCCGTATCATTATGAAAGCTACAGGACAGATTGTAGCGCGCACTGCAAAAGATGTAGGTTCAAAAACAGAAAATGTCGGAAAATATGCAGCAAAAGCCGGCAAGGCAACAGCTAAACCAATCGGCAAAGCTGCCGGAAAGACAGCAGATGCTTTGGGTAAAACCTTACAAGATTTCGGAGCATGGCTCGGCGACAATTCAAAAAGAGGCGGACAACGGGATAACAGTTCATGGCTGGAAAAATGGAACAGTGTTGTTGCCGATAAAAAGGCAAGAGAAGAAGAGGCTCAGGAAGAGAGCGATTACTACCGCGAGATGAGTGGCGGAGATAATTAAAACGGGATGAAGAACATGAGAAAAACGAGGTTACATATCTTTTTATTTGTATTTTTACTCGGTATCATTATGCCGATTATTCCGGTGTATGCAGCCGGCGGCTCGTGTAATAATTCATGTTCACAAATCAGCGGAGAATGTATCGGAACCAGAGCTCTGCAAGGTTCTGCCTCCGCTAAAATGGATATTAATTGCTTAAAAACTAATTCTGCTTCTTCATGTTTTAATCAGGTGCCTATTACCGGCGGTACCGGCAACTACAATTCCATAGGTAAACGCTCGGCAACACGCAACCACTACGGAACGGATATCGGTGCCAGTAATACAACATCGGCTAAAGCATTAGCAGCAGCTGAAGGTGAAGTGATATACGCACGCTCAGCCGGCGGAAGCGGTTGGACTATTGCCATAAATCACAAAAAAAAATGTCAAGGCGGCGGTGGGTATCATACGGTTTATCGTCATTTATACAAGATGTTCGTCAGTGCAGGACAGCATGTTAATGCCAATGAACCTATAGGAATCGTCGGCGGTTCCAATACCGTCAACGGTAAAGTCTGCCATAATCCGGCTCAGCTGAAAAACTGTGCCAGCGGTTGGTATGCCATTCACTTGCATTTTGAATTATTGGATGGTGAACTCTGCGGTAGCTGCAGCACACAGGCAACTCCATCAAAAGTTATGTCTCCATATTGCAAAGATGCGGCTGTGTTATGCGGCGGTTGTCCGGACAGTCAGGAATGTAAATGCACCAAAAATTGCGGCGGTGCTTTTGGTGATTCCAGTAACAGGCAAGCTCCGGGAGAGAGTTCAGGCGGCACAGCAGCGGGAGAAGTCAGTAGCAATACCAATGCGGCAGATGTTGATGCTTATTCCTCCAAAAACTGTTCGTTCGGCGAGTTTTTAGATTCAAAAAGCTGCGTATTCTGCAACCTGTTTAAAATTATGTATAACTCCGCCAGCGATATCGCGCTTAATGCCAATAATCGGCTGGCAGCACCGAGTAAAAGTCTGGTTATTATCGGATTTTTGATTTGGATGGCTATTTATTTCTTAAAACAAATAGGTACTTTTAATGCAACTTCTACCGGAGAGATGCTTAAAGGACTTTTGTTCCAAGGTTTCAGAGTTGCCGTTGTGGTGATTATTCTGAGCAATGCCATACCGCAGGTAATGAATTTGACGCTTAATCCGGTAATGCAGACAGGGTTTAACTTTGTGCAGAATCTCAGTGCGTTTTCCGTATGTGATGATTCACTCGATTATATGCAGAATATCAAAGGATTCGAAGACAGCTATTCCGCAGAAAACGCCGACGGAGGTCTGCCAAAAAATGTAGGAAAAGCGATTATATGCAGCATGAAAAATCTTGAAGATGCTACCGGAACACTGATGGCTTTAGGCGACTACTCAATATGTTTAGCACACACCAAACATACTATCAAAGGTGTAATCCCAAGCTTAGGCTATTTGTCAACCGGCTGGTTTTTATGGATAGTCGGAGCCATATTATTGATGGCATTTCCTTGGTGCCTGATTGATTGTGTTTTACAGTTGTGCATTGCCGCAGCACTGGTACCTTGCGCCATTGCCGCTTTTGCCTTTAAGATAACAGAAAAATATATTAAAATAATTTGGTCATTCTTTATGAATGCCATGTTTAACTTTGTGTTTATGGCTTTGATTGTTTATATAATTAATTCGCACTTAAAAGATTGGATCGGACTTTCTAAGTTATCGCAAGCAGAACTGGACGAGCATGAAGATATCTTTATCAGCGGCGGAATCATCGATATGCTCGGCGGTCAATTCGAGGGTTTGGCTTGGTGGGGAATCGGTGCCATCAAGCTCTTGGCAATGTGTTTCTTCTGTTGGACATTCTTTGATGAGGCCGCGGCTATGGCAAAGAAATTCGCCGATTCACCGGGATTGGGTGGTAGTAAAGGTATCGGTCGTATGGTTGGCGGAACCATGGCGCAGATGGGAACAAATTGGGGTTTGAAACCGGCAGCACATTATACAAAAAAAGGTGCACAAGCTCTCGGTCGCGGCATCAATTCGGCCGTGGGTAACAGTTTCCGCAGCGGAGTAAACCATGGCAAAGGTTGGGCAATGGATAAACTTGCTAAACTGGGAATAGCTCAAAGCCAAATAACAAAAGATCCCAATACAGGCAAAACTATCGGATATAAGAGTAAAATCCGCTTGTTCGGACGCGATATTGAACGAAATGTTACACGCGATGAGAATGGTAACTGGTCATTGGAAAAAACAACGCATAAACGCTCGGCTATTGATAAAGCTTTTGAGGTAGCACGCGATGAAAACGGTAATATAATAAGAGATGAAAACGGAATTCCTCAATATTTATCCCGTCAGCGTGTACTGGGTAAGGTCATCGGATATGAGGCGATGACGGCAACCCGCGATAAAAACGGTAATCTGCATTATGCAACCGCAGACGGCAGCCGTTCATTTACCATGGATAATGATGGCAAAATACTTTCATACAAAACACCTTATACCGGAACTCTGCTTGGCGGTTCACACGAAAAAACCGATCGTCATCAATACGGTACAACCAAAACCATCAATGATGGTATCTCCAAAACAGTTCAAAAATTTGATGCCAACGGCAACCTTGTCAGTTCAGATACCGAGTTCAAAAATGTCAGCGCCTCTCATTTGATGAACACCGACGGAACACTTAATGCCAACTCTTTCAACCAAATTAAGAATGGCGCTAAAGATCCGGAAATTGCCGCTTCGTATATGGTGGAAGAGGTTATGAAGAGCCGCGGTATCGGACTTCCGGAGACTTTTGCCGACAGAAAAGTCAACCTTAATAAAGATGGTTCATTTACGATTGTTCAGAAAAATCTGGTAGGGCATGACAAGATATCCAATAAGGATTTGTACGAAACCAGAGTAGTCAATGCTCAAATCATAGGCAATCAGATGGTTATAGATATTACGGCCGTCGACTCCAGAGGCAACATTACACATCATAAGAGTAACGGAATCCAAACAATTGTCGATAAATTCACATTGCAATACGACAGCAAAGGCAATATTATGAAGGACAAAGACGGCAAATCGTTGTATAAATACAGCAGCTCGCCTCAATTCTCCGAATATTGGCAAAAACGCAACAGCGGTCATGGTGTGATTGCTACCGATGGCAGCTGGGGTAATCTGGTTGATCGCGACAAGGCTATGGCCGGATTTACACAACAGGATTTTGATAAACATCTGGCTAAGATTAAGCTCAAAGAACTGCGGCGAACCAACACCCTGAATAAATTCAATAAAGAATTGAATACTAAAGGTTCGCAAATCAATGTTTTGAACGGACTGTTGAGCAAAGAAAGTTTGTCGCAGGCAGAAGTGATGGCACTCAATGCCGGATTGATGTCGACAATCGGAATTCCGCTTGATGAACTGCCGTTCGGAGCAAGTTCAGAAGATTTGCTATCGCCACTAAATGATACGCGTGATAAGAATAATCTGCCGTATACAGATAAACCAAACGACGAAGATAAACCGGCAAATCCTCAGGAAGATGAGCGCAAGCGTCAGGAAGAGTCTAAAGCAAAAGCTGATGAAGATGAGCGCAAGCGTCAGGAAGAGTCTAAAGCAAAAGCTGATGAAGATGAGCGCAAGCGTCAGGAAGAGTCTAAAGCAAAAGCTGATGAAGATAAGCTTAAACGTGAAGCGGAAAAAGAAAAAAATCAGCGTTTGAAAGAAGAACATGAAGTACATGAAGTTGAAAGAGCACAGTTAGCCAAAGAGCGCGATAAAATCACGCAGCAATTCGCTGAAGTTGAAAAACAACTGACTGCCGCCAAAGCTGCTGTCGATGCCGTCGGTCTGACCCCGCAGGAAAAACAACAGGCAGAGGCTGCTTACAATGCCTTATTAAGACAATCAAATGCCCTGCGCGAAACTTTGGCGCGCAACAGAAAAGCAAACAATGATGCCATAAATGACTATAACTCTCGCGCCGATAAGCATAACAGTGAATTAGGAGATAAAAAGAAGTTGCAATAGAGGCTGCAATAACTGAGATTTCCTCATACAACAAATAAACTAGAAAACACTTTGTATATAAATTTTATTTTTGTCTTGCATTTTGCACATAAGTACATATTATAAACGCAGATGTTATGTGTTAAATAGAGGCTTAATATGGAAGAAATTATTTTCCCAAACCAAATAAGAATGCATCGCCGTATTCATGGTGTACCGATGCAGGAGTTGGCTGATCATTTGGGGGTCAGTTTGTCTGCAATTTCCAAAATAGAGAAAGGCTATCGTCGCTTAAATCAAGAACAACTGATTCAAGTTGCTGAGTTGTTGGACTGTTCTTTGCAGGATTTATACGTAAACGAACAAAATTCTCAGCAAGAAGTTGTTCAAGCATGGAAGCGTGAACAGGAGCGTCGCAGTAAAATCAATCAGACAGCCGGTTTGAAAACGTTGGGTGCAGGATTACGTCATATTCGCACCAGCAAAGGCCTTACGCTGATTGAAGTTTCCGAACATGCTGATATGACATTGTCTGTATATCATCGTATAGAAATGGGACAACGAGAAGTTTCAGATAAGGAATACAAGAATATTGCCAAGGCTTTGTCGATGCCGCTGGAACAATTGAAAGCGGCTATTCAAAAACTTGATGCCGACGGACAGTTGGAAGACATTATTGAACACAACGATACGCGCTACAAAGTTTTAAACAATGCCCGTTATGCCAATTTGGGTGCGATTACTACTGACAATAATGATGATATTATGGTTCCGCTTTATGGAAACGGCAATGCCGAAGGAAATATTATTATAAGCAGATCCGGTGCATTAAAAGAAATTGCTTGTCCGAGTAATCTGCGTAATAAAAACGATATTTATGCCATAAATCTGTGCACACGCCGTTTGGGTTCGTTGCTTTCGAATCGCGCTATATTGTTTATTGATCCGTCCGAAGTTGTAAGTGCGGGGGATATTGCGCTCTTCTATATCAACGAAACAGAAACCAAATTGCTGAGCATACGAGAAGATGAAAAAGGTCAGCTTTATGGTTTGCGTTGGAACCCTGAAGAACGCGTTAATTTCAGCAACGAAGATTTAACCAAAATTCACAAGGTTGCGGTTATTAATCTTTAAGGCTTTATTTTATGCAATATTAATAAGATATTTACTCTCTCTATTTATAATAGGGAGAGTAAATATATAGTTTATAGGAAGTAATATGGCGGAGGCAGCGGAACAGGAAAATCCGACACAAGGAATCAGCTCGGAGTTGGATGAAGCAGCAGAATTCAGAGGCAGTAAAGAAGATCAGGAAGATTTACTGCTTACGGCTCAGCGTTATCTTAATATTTTCCATCAAATTCATATATTCAAAGCTGCAAAACGCAAAGAGTTTGATCAGCAATTGCTTGAAATGCCTGAAAAAATTCGGCGTATATTGGCTATGTTGCCAGGGGGCCGCATTCTTTTGGAGCATATTGCGGAATTAGAGGCCCAACAAGGTATTTTTAATTCTTCGCTGAGCAGTTTGATTGAACAAAAGCCAGCTTCGTCCGAGACTCCTGCAACAACTTCGGCAGCATCTGCGGTACAAGTTGTGCCTACGGTGGTCAGTGCGCCGGTTGAACTCGGTAATGATTTTACTAAAGCATTAACGGAATCTTTCAGTACTTATTCGCAAAATTTACAAAAACTCAATGCCAATATTCAACAAATTGCCGTACAACAGCAAAATTCTCAGATTAGCTCACCAACAGGGGCAAATATCAACATTGCCGACACCCTCAGCACTTTGTTAAAAGAAAATTCACAACAACAAATGGATGTTCTCAAAGATTTTGGCCAAACACTCTCCAAAACCATATTGGAATCGCAAAAAGAATTTATATCTTCGCTGCTTGATAAACAAAAAGAGAGTCAACCCCAGCACATTGTAGAAAAAGTCATTGTTCAGAGTGCAGCGCCGGCTGCTGAAGTGGTGAGTGCCGCACCAACCTTTGCTCAGCCGGTTGTTTCACAAACGGAAACGAAAGAAATCAACCCGACCTCGATTCAGGAAATAATCACAAAGCAGAATATTTCTCAATTTTCCAATGTCCGTGAGGCTTCGGCTAAAATTGATAATGTAAAACCGACTGAAAATAGCAAAAATGTTACCAAAGAAAATAATATTGCTCAAAAAATCTTACCGGAGATAAAATCAGAACAGAAGAATATCGAGCAGGAAGCTGCGTCTGTTCAAGTTTCTGATACGATCGAAATTGCCCTACCTAAAATCGAATCGAGCGTAAAAGAGACCGTGCCGACGAATAGCGGCAAAAATGACAAGAAGAAAGCCGAAAGTCAATACAAGAATAAAGAAAATAAAGAAAATAAAGAAAATAAGACAATCGATACAGTCTTGTCTCATCAGGAAAACAGTGTGCCTCATTTGCCTAGTGAAAAGAATAGAAAACAAGAAAAATCTTTACCGAAAAAAGATACTAAACAATCGCAGCAAAACGATAAAAAAGGTGTTACCGAGGAAAAGAATAAGTCCTCTGACAGAAGTGTCGATATTGAAAATGAGCCTATTGATGAAGTGGTTGATATAGATATTGATGCCTTATTTGATGACGCATTTGCACCTAAGGACAAGAGCAAAAAAGACAATAAACCGGCAGATGCGCTCAGTGATGCGTTTGGTGTTGTCGAGCAGCCTAAGGACAAGAGCAAAAATAAAAAAGCAGAGTCGGAACCTGTGGTGTTACGTAATACCGGCTATGATTCGGCAATGCTTAAAATTAAAGAAGCACTTAATTCAACCGATTCCGTGTCTCTTGATGACTTAAATATTACTCCGGTATCGTTGTCATCAGGGAAAGAAGAAAAAACAAACGATACTTTCAATGAATCTCCTGATTTGGAAAAAGTGTTTTCAGATTTTGCCGATGATAATGATAACAACACCCATTTGCAAGATATTGCCGATGATGACGAATGGGAATATGTTGATGAAAATGGGAATCCGATTGCACCGTCGGATAACGATGAATGGGAATACGTTGATGAAAACGGGAATCCGATTACACCGTCGGATAACGATGAATGGGAGTACGTTGATGAAAACGGAAATCCGATTACACCGTCAGATAACGATGAATGGGAATACGTTGATGAAAACGGAAATGTAATATCGTCTTAAACATATTAGAGGAAAGTACTCAAAAATATTTACAAATTTTATATTATTGGGTACAATACTTCGGAGAAAGGAACAAAAGTATGACAGAGATTACAAATAATGCTGTTTCAAAGGAATCCTTATGGTATGTGGATAATTATATAGTACTGATTGACTATTATGATCGAACAATATCGCGAATTGCGGCACGTTGTGTGCGTATGGGTAATATTGCAATGGAAGAATATCCGCATTATTCATATATTCTCGATGTTTTGGAAGAAATATGCGATACCGGCAATTATATTTTGGAGCATGACGAATTACATCCTTATGTTGAGAAAAAGATTGCCGGAGGAATTGAAGCTCTGCGCAGAAATCTGTCGTTATACCAACAGGAACTCATAAATAATCAAACGCCGGAAATGTTGCGTACCGATCCGAACGAAGCAAAAAAATTAAATGAAGTTATGAGTAATTTCGATAAGGCTACGGATCCTACGGTTGGAGCCGGTATGAATATTGATGATTTAATGAATAAACTAATGGCGGAAAATGCCATTGAAACCGGTGAAAATTCCGGTAATAAGCAATAATGATAGGATACAGACCATGAAGAAGACGCTCATTTCAGGAATATATGTTTTTTCAGCGTTCTTAATAGTAACCATATCCGGTTGCATGAGTAGCAGTGAGGTTGTTCAAATGACACCGGAAGCTCAGGCTAAACAGCTTAAGTATGAGTATGAGCACAACATGCAGTTGATGGAAGCGGAACCTGTACATAAAGATCCACAAGATCCGTTTATGATCCGAACAACCGAAGGCGCGAACGCTTTAGACTTGGAAACACCTTTGCGTTGTAATGTAAACTGGGAAACGCAGCAAATGATTTTGACTTTGCCTTATGTTCGCTCGGCATTTAAGTTGGAAAGAAACGGGCAAAATGATGCGTTGCCGCGATTTGATGTTACCGGTTTTTCGTTTGATATGATGCCGGCAGAGCAGGCATTGGTGCGCCTGACAAAAGAGGCCGGAATCCGAGTTTCTTCCGCTGACGGGCCATATACCAGCATTTCCGCACAAGATTTGAAAGGTGAATTTTCCGAGGTTATAAAAATGATTGCCGAATCGGCGGATATCTATTACACCTATAATGCAAAAGATAAAATTTTGACCTTAAGCCGCCGTGTTAATATGACACTTTATACTCCGCATTCTCGTCCGATTATATTGGGACTGATGGATGTTATTCGCGGAGCCGGCATTACTAATATTACAACCAACTGGGCTGATTATTCTATAACGTTTGATGCTGATGTTGAAACGCAAAAAAAGATGATGGAGCTGATTAAGATTTTTGAAAACAGTCCAACTTTGGTTGCCTATGATGTCAGTGTGTTCCGCTTATATCCAAATGATCCGACCAGAGATATAGAATGGAAAGAGATGCTGAATGCTTTTGATTTCGGTGCTATTACCACTGCGCAAACCGGCGTTATCGGACGCGTTTTAACCACAACCAATGATATATCCGTTGAAAAACTGCGCCAATTTTTAGGCAGTCAGGCGCGAATTGAAACCGTATCAGAGGGTAAGTTTGTAGTTCCGAATTTATGGCTGGCTCGTTTTGATATCGGCAAATGCAGTCAACCGGGGGCGGATCCGTATGGAATGTCCGTATTAGCTAAAGCATCGGTTGAGAAAAACAACGAAATATTTACGGATGTTACGGTTGAAGTTACCGATGGTCAAGTCACTAAGTTCAATATCCGCAATAAACTGGGCGAAAACTTTTTGATTATCGGTATGCCGAATGAATTGTTTGGGGTTCATTCACCTAAGTCAGAAACAATTATATTTATGGTTCCGCGTATCATCAGAACCTTAAAGACCAGTGAAACAATTAAAAATAAGATAAAATAAGGGAGGATGTTATGGAAGAAAATCAGAGCATGCCTAAAGTTCGTAAACTGAGAAAAATAAAAAGATCCAAACCACAAGAACAACCGCTGTCTTTTGGAACCCCGACAAAAGTTAATTATTCTCAACCGGATTCATTTTTGGAAAAGGCATATAATCAGGAGTCCGAGGAAAACACCGTATTTGACAATAATGGCGATGCGGAGAACATCCATTTTATTACTGAAGAAGAATTAATACCGCAAACTCAAGATTCAATATCCGTACTATTGCGCAATAAAACCGTGTTTATGTTGCTGATAATTGCAGGACTTATCGGGGCTATAACGGGATATCTGATGGCACCTTCAGCCAACGCCCCTGCTGCACGCGGGCTTGATGGTGTTGTTATCAACTCGGATATACCGGCAGGTCGCAGCCGTTGCGGTATTGCCGAGCCGCATCAGGGATGCGTTTTGTATATCATGAACCCGAAAAATCAGGAAGTCCAAGGCAAGTATTTCTATAATACGGCTGCGAAATGGACCAATCGCGAACGTTATCTAATTGAGACCAGCAATATGCACTACAGTTCTACACGGATTAAGCCGGGATATATTGCACAAATAAATATTCCGCCGCTTACATATTAAATTTAATGATAAATCATTCAACCCCCATTAAAATGGGGGTAGTCTGTATGGCATTAATGCAGAAAGCCGATAATTATATCGGCTTTTTATTGTTGTTTTTTTCGTTCATGGCATTGGCTCCGGAAACCACATCAATTAACTCCCCTGTTATTTCCTCCTGCCTTTGCTGCTGAAATTCCAAATTCATTGTTGCTAAATTTTCATCAATATTTTTTTCAGCGTTCTGCATATTAGTCATACGTATAAAATGTTCTGCCGCCAATGAAGAATTGATTTGCTTTGCCAGTGCTATCATCATTATTTCACCGACAAGTGCCGCAAACATTTTACCTTTATCAACCGGCATCATCGGAATATTGTTGGTATCCCACTTTTTATTTTTAAGTTTTAGCAAACTATCGGCATCAACCGGCAAAATTTTTTTCATTTCAACTGCCGTATTACCGGTATTACCGCGACGATGATAACATATATAGATATCGGTTATACGCTGACTGCGCATCGCCTGTTCTATACGCATGATTATTGTTTCTGCCAATGAAATTACAGCCTTTACCGAATTAGAGGTGGCATAACCGGCTATCAGGCGTAAATCGGCTTGTTCTGCCAATTGTGATAATCTCTTACCGATAGTGATAAAACAGGTGCTGTCCGCAGCAATTTTACGCGTTTTGATAAATGACTGCACATATTCGATTATTTCTCGATTGAAACGCCCTACCATACCGTTATCGGAGCCAATAATAATAGTCAGATAACGAGAATTACGAGAATTGGCTGAGATAAATTGAGGTATCCCGTCGTGCATTGCTAAAATGTGAATTGCATCGCGCAAATTGCGTTGATACTTTTCCAATACAATGTTGGCTTGTTCATATTGCAATATGCTGACAGATGACAATGTTTTCATATTGCCGACAATTTCCCGCAATTCCTGAGTAGTTTTTATTTTTCGCTGTAACGCTTCTGCCGGCATCTGCTCTATTCCTCACCGCTCATAATTTGAGAAAAAACTTGTATCATCTTTTCCATATCAGTATCGGATATCTTCTGCCGCATTTCAATGGAATGCGCAATTTTTTTAAATCTGGTATTAAACACGCGTAATATGGTTTCTTGAGCACGGATGCTATCCGCAGTATCCATACCGTCAAACAAACCGACGTTAGCTGCTGCAAATATTGCTATTTGTTCGGCAGCGCTCAACGGTGAAAAACGCCGTTGCTGCAAAACCGATCGAACTGCTTGACCGCGAGTTATGCGCTGCTGCGTCTCTTTATCAAGCTGTGTACCGAATTTGGTAAAAGATTCCAACTCTTCAAATTGCGCATAAAAGAGCTTAAGAGGTCCCACCACCGACTTATAGGCAGGAAGCTGAGCGTCTCCTCCCACGCGGGAAACCGATCGGCCGGTATCGATTGCCGGCATCATACCTTTTTGAAACATTTGCGCCGAAAGATATATCTGACCATCGGTAATTGAAATAATGTTTGTCGGAATATAAGCCGAAATATTACCGGCTTCGGTGGAAACAATCGGCAAAGCGGTTAAGGAGCCACCGCCGACTTCTGCACGCAAATGAGTTGCTCGCTCCAATAAGCGCGAGTGAATATAGAAAATATCACCCGGAAAAGCTTCGCGCCCAGGTGGCCGACGCAACAATAATGACATTTGCCGATAGGCGCGGGCGTGGCTGGTTAAATCATCATACACCACCAAAACATCATATCCCTGCTGCATAAAATATTCACCTATGGTAGTAGCTGCGTATGGTGCAATAAATTGCATTCCGGCTTCATCATCAGCGGCTGCCGATACCACTATGGTTTTATCCATAACATCATATTTTTGCAAATCGGCGATAATAGTTGCCACAGCGGCATTACGCTGCCCGATAGCACAATAAATGCTGATTACTCCGCTGTTTTTCTGATTGATTATCGTATCAAGTGCGATTGCCGTTTTACCGGTTTGACGATCACCCAATATCAACTCTCGCTGACCGCGTCCGATAGGCGTAAAAGCATCTACAGCTTTGATTCCGGTTTGCAAAGGTGTATCAACAGGTGCGCGATCCATAATCGGAACCGCTTCTACTTCTATTGGGCGACGTTCATCGTAACTATACGGACCTTTGCCGTCAAGCGGCTCTCCTAAAGGATTTATTACCCGTCCCAATAAATTTTCGGTTACCGGAACATCAGAAACACGACCGGTACGGGCAACTTTGTCGCCGGCTTTAATTTTGGAAGGATTATCCAAAAACACAACACCTACAGTATCACGATTCAGAGTTTGCACCATACCCTTAACATTGTGCGAAAACTGCAATAATTCATCCATTTGAGCATTTTTAAGTCCGCTGACGAGCGCCGTTCCTGAAGAAACGGACTGCACCTCGCTTATTTCTTCCTTCTTGAGCGTTACGTCAGTTTTATCAATGCTTTGCTTTATGGCTTGCAATGTTTGTTTTGCTTCAATCATCTTTTCCTCGATTTAAGAATTGGGTTGCTTCCTTGTGCAAATTTTGGCCGAACTCGTACAAATATTCGCTTAAATTCCATGAAATAAGCTGTTCGTCCGCAGCAATACAGAGACCGCCGATAAGTTCGGAATTAACAGTAAAATCAAACGTTACAGACCGAGACAAACCCCAGACAGTCCGTAAAAAATCTTCAAGTTTTACTTTATTTGCAACACTGAGAATCGATGCTGATTGAACTTCTATTTGCTTTTTATTCTGAAATGCTTCAGCATATTCGGCTTGCTTTTGCGGAGATAGAGATGCTATTTGCTTTATCAATATTTCAACAGCAGCATCATTAATATCAATATTGGCAATCTGTCGCAGTGCTTTTTGCGCAAAATGATTGAATTGCACAGAAACCGCTTTTTGCATAACAGAATCAAATCCGTTCTGTTCCGCTTCCATTCGTCGACGCCACTGTTTTTGCTTATTGATATACTCTGTATGTGCGCGCTCAGTCAATTCAGCCGCAAGCTCATCTGCTTCCTGATGTGCCTGTTGCAAGATTTCTTGTTTTTGCGCCTCTAATTTCTGCATCTGCTTTTCACATGCTTTTACTGTTTGCTGTGCTTTTTTTTGCGCTTCTTCAGCAGCCGATAATTCATCTGCCACCGCTTTTTGTCTTGCTTCAACCGCTTTTAGTACCGGCAAATACAAAAACTTTCGCAGTAAAAAAAGCAAAATCAGCAAATTTATGACTTGTGCCACCAGTGTAAAAAGATCAATCCCCATCGGTCCTCACGTAATTATTTTATTGATTGACGGCATAATTCCAAAACGGATTGGCGTAAAGCGTCAAAAACGCTATCAAAAGCGCATATAACGCTGTTGTTTCCAACATTGCCAAGGTTACAAACATTGTTGAACGAATCCGACCTGCCTCATCAGGTTGCTGAGCCATAGCTGTCAGAGCAGCAGCCGCAGCCTGCCCCTCACCAAGTGCCGAACCGATACTGCCGATGCCCATACATAAACAGGCACCTAAAACCGAAACCGCTCCGATTATTGCATAAGAATCCATTTTTTTCTCCTTTACATTAAGTTGATAATTGTTCGTTCTCCGCTCTGACACTTGAAGTATAAACAAGTGCCAATAGCGCAAAAATATAAGCTTGGATTGAACCGGTCAGCAGTCCCAGTGTTTGCATGGTAAGCGGTGCCACAAACGGGATAAATGCGCTTAATATTCCGGCAAACATCACTCCGCTCAGCATATTACCAAACAAACGTAATCCCATGGCAAACACCGAAAATATCTCACTAAATATATTCATCGGCAGCAACAAAGGGACCGGTTCGATAAATTTTCTCAGATATCCTTTGACACCGGCATTCTTAATAGAAAAATACGGAATAGCCAAGAATACAACCAATGCCAAAGCCATAGTTGTACTCAATGATGCTGTGGGCGGTCTGAACCATGGAATGAATGTAAGTAAATTAGCGGTGACAATAAAGCAAAACAAACCTAGAGCCATTGCAAAATATTTTTGACTGGCAGAACCGCTGGTTTCTTTTGCTTCTTTTTGCATCCAAATAACCAATGTTTCCAATATAATTTGCAGTTTGGAAATACTTCTGCCGTTGTCGATTTTTCGCGTTGTCAACCAAGAAACAATTGTTATCAGAGCCATAACAATCCATGTATTAAAAATTGTAACGTTGATGCTAAAATCACCGCACGCGATGAGCTTTATCGAATCAAAATTCTCCAATCCGATTGTTTTATCACTCCACGGCAAATCAAGCCAATGCGAAAAATCCGTTCTGCAAATCATTTTTTATCCGTCAAATCCTTTGCCTCTTCAGTTATGTAGCGGCTTTTTTCTACCCAAATTATCCCGACTTTGGTCAGGAAAAATGCCAGAATATACAGTAAAATAACGGCAATGTTGCGGTGTCCGATTAAAATTAAAACCCCGAAAAACAACGTTATACGACATAGTGCGACCACTGCATATAACCTTACTTTGTGCTCCAATTTGCCATAATGATTTATACTCCAGCGCAAACTGTAAAAATATATCAGCCCAACTACAACACCGCTCAACAATGCTGCAATCAATCTCCATTCCTCAGCATTTTGCCACATCAGTTCCAAATATCCGCTATTCATTTTTTCCTCCTTTTTTCAGCGCGTCCATTTTTGCATCTAACTCGGCAATTTTACGATTTTCTATTGCAACCCACATATAAGCATTAAATATTCCCCATACAAATCCTACAAACAAAAATGACAACCGCCAAGAAAATTTTTGCGGAGCCGTCTCATCCAAATATCCACCGAACCATATTCCCAACAATACCGGTATAATAATCACCCCACCGAGAGAAGCTATCATTCCGAATCCGGAGCGCCAACGTCTGTACGGCCGTTGTTTAAGTAATTCTGCCTTATAAACCAGTTCATCACGCACTTTGGCATTTTGTACTTTTTCAAATTCTACCATTAAACTCGCCTTTACTGAGTTGGCCAAAGCCGCGAATAATTCCCAATTCCAGACGTGCCATGGCACTGTTGAACTCTTTTCTGCGCTCATCGGTTTGCTTAAAATCACGGTTGATAACCTCGGTCAGCTCATCGAGAGTGTCTCCCGTAACTGCATTTTGCACCGTTATTGTTACGACCGCACCTTTTTTAACAACAATACCGCGATGGCACGCCACATATTTTTCCTCATTTTGTTCAGTAGTATAAGTAACGATGTTTTCACCCATTGCCGCCGCAAAATCAACATGCTTAGGCAACAATGTGTAATAGCCGTTCAAAGTTTCTACGGTAATTTTTTTTATTTTGCTTTTCAATACTTCTCCCAACGGAGTAAACACCATCAATTTCATCAGGCACTCTCTTTCATCTGTTGTTCATAAGCTACCTTTTTATCTTTGGTTTTAGCCAATACCTCATCAATATCGCCAACCATAAAGAAATCATTTTCGGAAAGATAGTTGAATTCTCCGGATAAAATACGCTCACACCCTTCAATGGTTTTTTCCAAGTCTACCGAGCGGCCTTCCATTCCCGTAAACTGAAATGTTGTATAAAACGGTTGCGTCAGAAAACGCTCCAATTTACGCGCCGTCAATACTGTTTGCTGATCGTGTTCCGGTAATTCGTCAAATCCCAACATGGCAATAATGTCTTTTAGCTCCTCATATTCAGCCAGACATTTACGCACGGCAACCGCCACTCGATAATGACGTTCACCGACAATCTGCGGCACCAGCATATTAGAGGCTGAAGCAAGCGGATCAACCGCCGGATATAAACCTTGAGCAGCACGGGCGCGCGATAGAACAATACTTGACGACAAGTGTGCAAAAGTATGTACCGCCGACGGATCCGTAAAATCATCAGCAGGAACATAAACCGCCTGTATCGAAGTAATTGCAGCACTTTCAGTTGAAGCAATTCGCTCTTCCAAATCGGCAATATCCGTACCCAGAGACGGCTGATAGCCTACACGAGACGGAATTTGCCCCAGTAATACGGAAACTTCAGAACCGGCCTGCACAAAGCGAAAAATGTTATCAATCAGCAACAACACATCTTTTTTCTCTTTATCTCGAAAATATTCCGCCATAGTAAGACCTGTAAGCGGCACCCGAAAACGAATTCCCGGCGCCTCATTCATTTGCCCGAACACCATTACGGTTTTATTGAGCACTCCAGCTTCTTGCATTTCGCGATACAACTGTTCACCCTCGCGTGAACGCTCACCGACACCACAGAAAATACTGGCACCTTCATAGCGTCCGACCATATTGTTAATCAGCTCCGTAATCAAAACTGTTTTACCGACACCGGCTCCTCCAAATAAACCGGCCTTGCCGCCGCGTTCCATCGGAGCCAACAAATCAATGGCCTTTATGCCCGAGATAAAAATTTCCGATGATGCCTTTCGAGCATTAAGCGGTAATGCTTGCGCGTGAATAGATTGTTTGTGTTTTATTTTCAGCTCTCCGGCATTATCAATAGGTTGTCCGAAAATATTGAACATCCTTCCTAAAACATTATCGCCCACTGGCACTTCTATAGGGTGCCCGCTATCAATAACTTCCATGTGGCGCGATAAACCTATTGTCGGTCCCATAACCAAAGCACGTACCTCATGAGGGCTGATATATCCCTGAACTTCGGCCACCAAATTATTTATTTTCAATTCATTGAACAGAGCCGGTAACTTTTTGGTAAATTCCACTTCAATCACACCACCGTTAATGGCTGTAATGTGTCCGATATTTTTTTGTTCTGCCATTTTTTCACCATTTTCAAAATAATCTTCTCTCAAGAGATAACATCAATCTTACCGAAAAGAATATATTAATTCGGTTAACTTAATCTTAAAAAGCAGTGAAAACGACTGTTTTTTCAAAGTTGGCGCAATATGGCCGCAATTATCGGCTTATCAGCCGGCGCAAAATCATATTGATTCAGTTCACGCAGTTCCACCCATTTATATTGCTCATGTTCCAAAACAGCCGGAACATCTTTGCTTTGACAGGTAGCCCAGAATGCGTGCAAAATAATGGTGCCAAAATCATATTCATATTGCGAATCAATAAAATGTTCGCCGACATTAATTTCCAACTGCATTTCTTCCATCAGTTCACGCACCAAACACTCTGGCAAAGTCTCTCCTTTTTCCAGTTTACCTCCGGGGAATTCCCATTTATATTCCAAACTTTTACCGTGTTTGCGTTGACCGATAAGTATTTTACCATCGCACATTATTAAACCGGCCGCCACATCACGTACCGATTGAGAATTTATTTTTTCCGACGTATCCATTTTGCCTCCGTAACACAATACTTTGTAGCATATTGACACCGCTTTGACAACGAATATATATAACATGTTCACAATAATTAAGGAGAAGGACATGAAGAAAATTTTTGCACTTTTGGCAGTTGCGCTTATTGGCATTTCCGCCGCCGACTGTATGGCCGGTAATCATGAATATAAAAACACGGAAGAATACAAAAAATTGGATAGCAATATGCGCACGGACTTGCAAAGTTGCCTCAGCAACACATCAATGACCACCGGAGACTGTATTAAACAAACCAAGGAAAAATATAAAGAACAGAAAAAGATGATAAAAAAAGAATATAAGCATAAGATGAAAATGTAATACTTATTCCTGTATGAAAATATACTACACAAAATGCAAAGAATTTAGTTATCACTCGGCTAGCATGTTGGCGCAGTGTACAACAAAAAGGTACATAAGCCAAAAAAATCCGGAGAATGGTTCTGATAGAAAAAGAGCGTTTTTCGCGGTGTACAAAAGAGGTACATAAGAAAAAAAATCCGGAGAATGAGGTAAATACGAAGGGGGATTTTGATGACGTGTACACAAATAGTACACGAAGAAAAATCCCCCAAGTAGTTACCCATTATACGGATTTTTGCCTACCATGAGTAGGTGGTGCGACGAATATACTTACTCAGCCTCCTATAAGGGCAAAGTAATGAGTACCCTCAAGCCTCCCATTTCACTGTCTGACAACTCTATCGAACCACCATGTGAAACTATCACGTCTTTGGCAATAGCCAAGCCCAATCCCACACCCCCGGTGTCTTTGTTGCGTGAACCGTCAACCCGATAAAATGCCTTAAACACATCATCACGTTTATCCACCGGTATACCCGGACCGTTGTCATCAACGCTGAGTTGGACATGTTTGTTATCGCTATCCAGCTTAACGGCAATGGTATCACCGTAATGAAAAGCGTTTTCGATTATATTGGTAAGAGCGCGACGCAGTGCTTGTTCACGTCCCTGCACGGCGCTGACATCGTAGTTGGTGGCAAAACGCACCATCGCATTGGAATTTTTGCGATATTTATTAATGATACCGGCAATCATCTCGTTTAAGTCAACGAATGTGGATTTTTCTCCACCCTCGCCGCTAACGAATGCCAAATAACCGTCAAGCATTTTTTCCATTTCATCAATATCTTGAACAAATTCTCTGTTCTCTTTACTATCCGGCAGCATTGCTATTTGCAATTTCATGCGGGTAAGCGGTGTCCGTAAATCATGCGAAACACCGGCTAACATTTGCGTTCTTTCCGAGATTTGGCGCATAATGCGCTCTTTCATTTTAGTAAAGGCCAAACCGGCGCGGCGCACTTCAATCGAACCGAACGGTTTGAACTTGGTGTTGATACCTTTACCGAAATCTTCGGCCGCCTCAGCCAATTGCGAAATCGAGCGTGCTTGCACCCGCAAGAACAGAGCCGCCACCACGAACAACAACAAAGCACTTCCTATCATCCATAACACAAATCCGAAAATCGATGAGCTAAAAATATTTTTAGCCGGAGTATTAAAAACATACAACCCTTGATTACTGTCAACCAAAACATTAAGATTAGAGTGATGCTCGGTTAAAAATATTTCGGTATTAGCTTGAGGAAACTGTTTTTTGAGAGCATCTTCCAAATATTTTGTAACGAAATGATTGTTCTTTTTATTTTCGCGCCATACCGAATGCTTGCTGTCATTATCATAAAATGATACATCCAGATTATACAGCGCTGCAGCCAACTGACGCACCCGCTCAAAATCAACTCCGTCGTTTTTAAGCTGGATCACAAACGCCATATTCTCGGTCAGATTTTCGGACAAATGGCGACCGACGCGTTTCCAGTTACCATCCAAAAAAGCGTAAATGGATACCACTTGCACCACAATCAGCGGAATAAAAATCAGCAACATTGTGCGGAAAAACATCGTCTTCGGCAACAATTTGCGCTTCATTATCGTTAAAAAATTATCTACTTTTTTAGGAAATCTGATATGCATTTTATACTCCTATTCCGTTAATAACATATAGCCTCTGCCGCGCACTGTCTGCAAATAACGCGGATTTTTGCTATCCGCCTCGATTTTTTTGCGCAATCGTGTAATTTGCACATCAATCGAGCGTGGATTTTGTCCGGCTCCCAACATTTCCGCCAACCGTTCCCGAGTGAAAATCTGCCCGTTTTTTTGCCCCAAAACACTCAAAATCGATTGTTCTACCGGTGTAATATGGACAACTCCTTCATTTTTGCGGCGAAACTCTTTAGTACTCAGATTGTAGGTGCAATCCCCCATTTTAAGAAGATTAACCATCTCTTTTTTAGTTTCTGGAATACGGCGCAAAATATTGTTTATGCGCAAAACCAATTCTTTTGGCTCAAAAGGTTTAGGCAAATAATCATCTGCTCCTGCTTCTAAACCGTTTATGCGATCTTCAGTTGTGCCCATAGCAGTCAACACAATGGCAGGGATATCGCTGACAATGCGAAGTTTTTGCAAAAATTCAATACCTGTTTCATTGGGCATCATAACATCGACAATCAACAAATCAAAGTGATACTGCTTAAGAAACATTCGTGCATTTTCGGCATCATAAGCTCCGGTTACGGCAAATCCGTTTTCTTGCAAATAACGTTGCAAAAGATTGCGCAATCGCAAATCATCATCTATTACCAAAATATGCGCACATTCTTTTTGCATGCCCAGACCTGTTTGTTATTTGGCATGTTTTTTACCGATTGGCGCACGTCGTGTTTTTTTCTGTGTTTTTATGGCATCTGCCGGCTTAACTTGCGTGGCATTCTTCTGAGCTTCTTCGGCCCTTACATAATCCAAACTTTTCTGATAATATTGATATCCTGTGATAAAAGTTAAGATAGCAGCCACCCACAGCAAAAATTCCCCCATATAACTCCATCCGATCCACAATTGGCGAAACAGCATCATTGCCAGTGCGACCATTTGAAAACCTGTTTTCCATTTTGCCAGTTTGGTTACGGGTAATCCGGCATTGACTTCGCGCAGAAATTCACGTAGACCCGAAACCAATATCTCACGACACAAAATTACAAATACCGGAACAATCGTATAATCAAACGTATACATATCAGGTTTAGCTAAAATAACAACCAAAGCCGTTCCAACCAAAAGCTTATCAGCTATCGGATCAAGCAAACGACCGAATGCCGATGTCTGATTCCATGCACGAGCCAAGTAGCCGTCAAAATAATCGGTAATTGAAGCGGCAACAAACAATATGGCTGCAAACATAGACCAAAAGAACGTATTAAACGGCGGAAATTGAAACGCTGAAACAAAAATAAGCGGAATCACTGCAATTCGCGATAATGTCAATATGTTAGGTAAATTATACACGAGAACACTCCCATCAGATTCAAAAAATTAACATTAATATGGTTTTACTATAAACATTTTTTTTAATTATGAAAGTATTTATATATTTTTTCCGCCGTTTTTTTACTGATTCCGGCAACTTTCTGCAAGTCGGCAAGACTGGCTGCTTTTATTTGTTCCGCCGAACCGAAGAAATTAAGCAAATCACGTTTGCGCTTAGCCCCGATACCATCTATCTCATCCACTACCGATTTAAACATCGATTTGGCTCGTTTTTTACGATGCGTTCCAATAGCAAAACGATGGGCTTCATCTCGGATATTTTGCATATAAAATGCTATTGGCGATTGAAACGGCAAATCAAAACTTTCCCGTCCCAAAATGTGATAAAATTCTTTGCCTGCATTGCGTTCCGGACCTTTGGATATGGCAATAATCGTGATGCCCGACAAATCATATCCGGAAAGTGCTTCATGAACTGCATGTAACTGCCCCAGACCGCCGTCCAATAAAATCACATCAGGACGATTTTCCGCACTCATTCGTTCAAAACGGCGCAGCAAAACTTCTTTCATCATGGCAAAATCGTCATTGGTATTATCGGTATATTTTATATTAAAAGTGCGGTATGATTTTTTATCGAATCCTTCCGGGGTTGCCACAATCATTGCCCCTACCGCATAACTTCCCTGATTATGTGAATTATCATATACTTCAATACGTTGCGGCACTCGTGGTAATGCAAAATACTTTTGCATCTCCGATAAATTGGCTCTAACCGTTGCATTTTCCGCAAGACGGCGCTCTATCGCCGCAACGGCATTCTCGTATGCACGTTCAATCAATTTAGCTTTATTACCCTTTTTATAATAATTTATCTTAGCACCGATTGCCTCCTGCAAAAATTCTTTATTCTCCAATTGCTTTGATACATATATTTCCTTCGGCGGAATATGCTCGGCATAAAAAGTACTCAAAAATCCCTCCAAAATATCGATTTCATTCATATCCGCCGCTTGCTTCGGAAAATATGGTATATTGCCGCAATTCTGTCCCGAACGAATAAAAAATACTTGGATACAAACCATATTTTTATGTTTTGCAACCGCTACCGCATCGGCTGACATAATATCGGCATATTCCACATTATATCCGCCTTGAATACTGCTTAAAGTACGTATTCGGTCTCGCAAAATAAGAGCTGTTTCATAATCGGTATTTGCGCTGGCCTCTTGCATTTGCAGCGACCATTTTTCTTTCAGTTCACTGTTGCGTCCCTCCAAAAACGCCACCACCTCATCAACCGTCTTGTGATATTCATCGCGGCTGATTTTGCCCACACAAGGGGCACTGCAGCGCTTAATCTGATACAACATGCACGGTCTGTCCCGATTGGCGAAAACACTATCGCGGCATGAGCGCAATTTGAATGTTTTCTGAATAATGTCCACCACATTGTTAACGGCAGCGGCGCTGGCAAATGGTCCGAAATATTTGCATTTGTCACGGCGAATTCCCCTGCTCTTACGCAAAGCCGGAAAATCTTCCTGCAAATTTATCATTAAATGGGGAAAAGTCTTATCATCTTTGAGTAATATGTTATATTTCGGCTCCAATTTTTTAATTAAATCATTTTCCATCAACAGCGCTTGAGCTTCATTTTCAACAATGATAAATTCCATTTTATCAACCTCTGAAACCATACGCTTAATATGATCCGGCAACTTATCAAAATGAGTATAGGCTACAATGCGTTTTTTGATACTTTTGGCTTTTCCGACATATAAAACTTTACCGTTTTTATCAAGCATCCGATAAACCCCGGGATTAAGCGGCGCAATTTTGACGTATCCTTTGATTACTTCTATTCCATGCTGAATATTTGTCATTCAGACTCCGATCAAAACTTTGGCTGCGGCACGCGCTTCATCACTTATAACCTCACCGGAAAGCATACGGGCTATTTCTTCCTGTTTTTCAACATCGGATAACAAACGCACCGTAGTCACGGTTGCACCGTCTTTTGTAAATTTTTCAACCTTAAAATGATGTTCTCCGAATGCGGCAACCTGCGGTGAATGTGTTACCACCATAACCTGTTTGACTTTACCCAGCTTTGCCAGTTTTTCTCCCACCGCTTGCGCCGTAGCACCGCCGATACCGGCATCAACTTCATCAAAAATCATGGTTTCAACTGCGCCGATTTGCCCCAAATTAACCTTTAAGGCCAGCATAAACCGAGACAACTCACCGCCGGAAGCTATTTTGCTTAAATTTCCGAAAGGAGTTCCACTGTTGGTAGAAACCAAAAAGCACACCTCATCGCCGCCGCGTTCATTCCATTTATTCTCTTCTTTTAATGTAATCTGCGTCTTAAACCGTGCCTTTTCCATCTTCAGTGCCGGAAGTTCGGACATCACACCGGCATCCAGCCGAGCCGCTGCCTCTTGCCGCATCTGATGTAAATCCTGCGCCTGTTTTTTATAATTCTTCCAAGCTTCCGCCTCTTTGGCTTGCAACTCACTTAAATCATCTCTACCATGTTCCAGACACGCAATTTTAGCCTCCAATTCTTGCCAAACCGCCGGCAACTCATCGACAGTTGTATGATGTTTGCGAGCCAAATCCTTAAGAGTGAACAAACGTTCTTCCAGAGCATTTATTTCATCTTGATTTAAATTAATTGCATTCAATGAACTTTCTATTTCGCCGGCAGCTTCCTGAGTGTTTACCAAAGCCGTATCCAGCATTTCATAAATAGCGGCATATTTATCTTCCGTAACAGCATTAACTCTTGCCAGTGCCGCTTGTGCCTGCCGTAAAAAATCCGGCACTCCCGCTGTTTGGCGATAAAGTGCGTTATAAGCTGCTTGCAAGCCTTCGATAATTTTTTCCGAATTCATCGCATATCGCCGTTTTTGTTCCAATTCAGCCAATTCGTTTTCCCGCGGTTTGACTTGTGCAAATTCTTTAATCCAATGGATTAAATTTTCTTCCTCCTCTTGTGCCTCACGCAAAGATTCTTCCGCTTTTTCCCGCTCGTCTCTGGCTATTTTGTAGGCTTCAAACGATTGTTTTACCTTGCCTATTACTGCCCCGTAATTTCCATACGCATCCAAAACCGTCAAATGAGTTTCCGTATTTAAGAGCCCCTGATTATCAAACTGTCCATGTACTTCAACTAAGCATCCGCCGATTTCTTTCAGTAATTTCAGAGTTATCGGCTGATCGTTGAAAAAAACTTTTCCGCGTCCGTCTTGTGTCAAGGTGCGGCTTATCATAATTTCGTCGCCGATTTCCAAATCATGTTCTTTACACAAATGCTGTAATGTCTCATTCTTTTTTTGACATTCAAATACGGCATTAACGACAAGTTTATCACATCCTTGGCGAATCATTGCCACATCGGCACGCTGCCCCAACAGCAATCCTAAGGAATCGAGTAAAATAGATTTACCGGCACCGGTCTCTCCGCTCATCACCGTAAAACCGGCGGATAAATCCAGATCTAATTTATCAATCAAAATAACATTTCTAATTGATAAAGATTTAAGCATTATTCAGAACCTTCCTCACCTTTTACCAATGATCCGCCTCCAAACAATCCGCCAAACCAACTTGTCTTTTCCTCTTTAGCTTCCTCGACCGGTGTTGCTTGCTCGGCAGTAGTTTCTTCTACAGCTGCCGCGGCCTCCGCCGTTTTTTCATCGGAACCGAACCAACCGCTGAACCAACTTGTCTTTTCCTCTTTAGTTTCTTCTGCCGGTGCTGCTTGTTCGGCAACCGTTGCTTCTACAGCTTCCGCGGCCTCCGCCGTTTTTTCATCGGAACCGAACCAACCGCTGAACCAGCTGCTTTTCTTTGCGTTTTCCTCTTTAACTTCCTCAACCGGTGTTGCTACTTTTTCAGGTTTGATATCTGTACCGATTTTTTGCATAATTTTTGCAGCTTTTGCTGTCCATTTGCCATCTGGATAGTTGTTTTTCAAAATTTTATAATATCCCTGAGCATAACTGTTCAATCCTAAGATAGCATATATTTCAACTTCACGATATAATGCTTCTTCTATTTGAATTGTTGTCTGATAATTTTCAAGAACCACATTAAAGCGATTAAGGGCCGATAAATAATTTCCGTCATGCAAATAATAACGCCCGATTATCATTTCTTGTCCGGCCTTATAGTCTTCAGTCAGACTCATTTTGCCCATTGCATTTTTGGCATATTCGCTATCCGGAAACAAAGCTATGAGCTGTGAGAAGGTTGCGGCGGCATTTGCCGTATCTCCCTGATCTTTTTCCGATGCCGAAATTTGATCGTAATAGCACATACCTTTCAAATACAGAGCATACGGCACATCCTTGTTGCTCGGATGATATTTGATAAAACGATCAACCGCCATAATGGCTTCATCATATTTTTCATCTTTGTAATAAGCGAAAGCTCCCATAAGTTTCGACTTTACCGCCCATTGAGAATAAGGGTGATCAGTTTCCACCTTTTCAAACAACTCTGCCGCTTTGGCATACTTTGTTGCCCCTAAATTTTCATAAGCCATATTATACAAATCTTCTGCCGACATTGAATCGTAGTCTATATCGGAAGCGCAACCGCCAATTAATAAAATACCGAATATTGCTGTATAAATTTTTCTCATTTTAACCCTCAACTATTTCATAATTTTCCGAATCCGCAAATAATTTTTTCAACACTTCATTGTTATGATAGTGCCCGCTGTGCCATGCTTCGATTTCTGCCAACACGGCATATCCCGAAGTATACATATCGCCGATACAATCCAGAGTTTTATGATTTACACATTCGTTAGCGACTCTAAAACCTCCGGCATTCAAAATATTTTCTCCGTCCAAAACCACCGCATTATCCAAACTACCGCCTTTAATCAGACCAATCGAGCGCAAATAATCAATTTGATATTTTTCACAGAATGTGCGTGCCGGAGCAATGTTTCGTGCGAATATTTCTTCGCTTATTTCTCCCGAAAACTCTTGATGCCCAACAATTTTTGACGGAAAATCTATTACGAATTTTATCTTAGGCGAATCACTCGGTCGTAACACGATATAATTCCCTTTATCATCTTTGAATTCCACTTGCTTTTTAACCCGCAAATATTTTTTAGGGGTGTTTTGCGTAACAAGCGACACGTTCTTAAGTGTATTATAAAAAATCTTGGCACTGCCGTCCATTATGGGAACCTCAGGATTGTTTACCTCGATTACGACATTGTCGATTTCTAAAATATACAAGACTGCCATGACGTGTTCGATTGTACTGACAACTTGCTTATCACAATTGCCTAAACAAGTACAATTACGGGTGTCGGCGACTTGCGAATACAAGGCCGGAAAGCGATTGTTTTCCGCCAAATCCGTACGCACAAAAACAATACCCGTATCCGCCGGAGCCGGTTTAAAAATCAGTCGACTTTCGCAACCGCTGTGCAACCCCACACCGATAATTTCAACTGCTTTCGACAATGTTTTTTGTTGCATTTATCCCCCTCTTGAAATCAATAATTGAAGGCAATCTATAAGCCGAGTTCTGTACACAATTTGCTTTATCTCTAAAGACAAAGATTTTGTGCGATAGCTATTCATCTACGCCAAACGTTACCGCTTAGCTGGTGCGACCCACCTCTGGAGCGAGTCGGAAACATCTCGTATAGTTTAATAAAGACATTAAACTCTCCTAATTTGGTCTTACATCAGATAGGGCTTGCCTTGCCATGCGCATTACTGCACACGCGGTGAGCTCTTACCTCGCCTTTTCAACCTTACCGCGATATACGCGGCGGTAATTTTCTGCGGCGCTTTCCCGTGGATTACTCCAGCCGGACGTTATCCGGTATCTTGTTTCCGTGAAGCCCGGACTTTCCTCATCTTCGGATTTTCCTTTCCGAGACGCAGCTATCCGATTGCCTTCTTAACAGAGATAACCCGTTTTTATCTCAAAATCAATGTTTTTTAAGCCTTTTCACAACTTTTAATCAAATCTTAAGTATTATCGGTTAAATTTGCGGATAGAACAATTGGTTAGAAAGGAGTTTTTTCATGAAAAAATTGTTATTGATAACTTCGGCTCTGGTAATTGGCGTGTTTGCCGCTCAAGAAGCCATGGCTGATTGTAACGGTATATATGTAGGTATCCGTGCCGGCAGTGCCAAACATAACTATTCTAAAAAAGACCATTTTAATATGGACGGTTTGGACTCGCATGTGTTTATGTGGAGCGGTGCCTTAGGTTATCGTTACAACTATTATCGTACCGAACTCGAATATGTTTGGCGCGACAAAGATAAATGGACGATGACTTCCGGAAGTGCTTCGGATAAGCTTAGCTTCCAGACTCAGTCGTTTATGTGGAATCATTATATTGACTTTTTGCCGTATAATTGGTGGTCTCCGTATGTAGGGGCAGGTCTCGGTTTTACCAAGATGAAATATCATGATACATATACCAATAATAAATATGGTGAGGTTATTGATCAAACAGCGGGTTATAACACCACTCCGACGAAGTTCACTTGGTCTGTCGGCGGCGGTTTGACTTTGAAAGTTACAAACAAATTCAATATCGATGCCGGCTACCGTTATTATGATATGGGCTCCATCCACAAGATGGATGTTAAAGCACACGAAATTTATGGCGGCTTACGTTACGTATTCTAATATCATTAGGTCTTTTGAGAGCCGCCCGCAAAGCGGCTCTTTTTGACTCAAAAAATTAACGGGAGAAAACAATATGGCAGATAAACTTTTCGGAACGGACGGTATGCGCGGTATTGCCAATCAATATCCGCTGACGATTGATTTTTGCATGAAACTGGGTAATGTTTTGGGACGGCATTTTTGCACTGACAAACAGAGAATCGCCATTGCCCGCGATACCAGAATATCCGGCACAATGCTGTGTAATGCACTTGCCGCCGGACTAACTGCTCAGGGAGTAGATGTACTTGATTTGGGAATTATTCCGACTCCGTTATGCACAACACTGACTCCGCAGCTGGAAGTTGATATGAGCATAATGATTACGGCTTCGCATAATCCGTACCGCGACAACGGAATTAAACTGATTAATGCGGAAGGTGATAAATTTTCCGATGTTGATACGGCAAAAGTCGAGGAGTTGATAAGAGCTCCGTACAATCCACAATACAGTGAACAGAAAATCGGACAGGTCATTGCTTGCGAATGCGGAATTGATGATTATTTTGATGCGGTAAATTCTCTGGCCGGAGACGATGCTCTGCACGGTATGAAAATAGCGCTTGATTCGGCCAATGGTGCGTTTTCCGAAATTCTGCCATACGTTTTCAAATATCTCGGAGCCGATGTTATCAGCTTATCCGATGCTCCGGACGGCTACAACATCAACGAAAATTGCGGTTCGCAACACACCGAAAATCTGGCCAAAACCGTAACGGAAAACGGCTGTATGCTCGGCGTGGCGGTTGACGGCGACGGCGACAGAATCATTATTTGCGACGAAAACGGCAAACGGCTCAACGGCGACCAAATCATTGCTTATTTAGCCAAGTACCTAAAAGAACATAATTTGCTAAAAGGTAATGCCGTTGTTTCCACTCTTTATTCCAATATGGGCTTAGGCAAATACATTCGCTCGCTCGGCTTGGAACATTACGCTTCGGCGGTCGGCGAACGCTATGTTATAGAAAAAATGCGTGAAGTCGGCAGCAATCTCGGCGGCGAAGAATCCGGACACATGGTGTTGAGCGATTATTCGCGTACCGGCGATGCTATGCTGGCGGCGATTGTGGTTTGTTTGGGAATTAAAGAAAGCGGCAAAAAAGTCAGCGAAATCTTTCCGGTATTTCAACCGTTCCCGACCGAAGCACACAATCTGCGCTTTGAAAACAAAGAAATCATCGGTAAAATCCTCGAAAATACCGAAGTTAAAAAATGTATTGACGAGGTTAACGCCAATTTGAACGGACACGGCTCGCTGATTATCCGCAAATCGGGAACGGAGCCGGTGTTGCGCCTCAAAATTGAAGATGAAAATGCCGAATTTGCCGCGGCACAAGCAAAAATTATGCTTGATTGTATCAATAAATGTGCTTAAATAACATATATCAATATTTAACGGAGAAATCAAATGGGAGCTTTTCTTAAACTTATTTTCAGTATATTGTTGAATCCGATTGTGCTCATCGGTTTGGGTATCAGCGGATATATCATCTTTTATTACGGATTGCAAAACTATCGCCAGTTGGCCTCCATTCCGTATGTTTACGTTGCGCTGTGGGGAATTTGTCTGATTTATGCTTTGGTGCTGAAACACGAGTATATTCCGAACAGCAATAAAGTTGATTGGTGGGCCACTTTCAAAAGTTCGTTCGGGCATTTGATTGTTTTGATGCTGACGATTGTTGTGGCTTGCGGTGCTTATTATGTTTCGCAAGATAACTGGGGTGAAAAACTCGACCGTTATGCCCGCAACCAAAAGGTTCAGGATACTTTGCCGATTAATCAACAAAGAACGATAAATCAGCAAAGATATTAATTTGCAAACACCGAAAAAACAGCCGTTTCAGCAATGAGGCGGCTGTTTTTTTGCATCGCCGACGGCATCTGTTTTGCTTGACTTATACGGGAAAATATTGTAAACTGAAAGTGATAAAATTAGGGATTATGTTTGAGATTTAAATACACATTTTGTGTTTATTTATCTTCAGGCATAATCCTTTTGTGTTTGAAATAAATAAATATAATAATTCCGCGGATATTGATGGCAACATTGATGTTTTGCGGAGACCTTTATTGACAAGCTTTATCCAACCGTTTGGAATTGAAGCACGATGACTTTACGAAACAGGAGCCTGATAAACTCCCATAGCGACGAGATGTGGTTATGACTTAAAATTCGTATCGATATTGTGTTAAAGACCAAACTTCAGTGTTGGATTCAGTAAGTCAATATGACAATGCCGTATGGAAATCAGGGCTGGGTAAAAATTCTGATTATCTGATATGAAGAGTAATATCTTTTATATCATTGTAAATGTTATTGGTATCGTTTTTGGGTTTTTTGCAGCCATCATGGCTGTAAAAAACAGCGATTACGGGTGTATGTTGTTAATGGCAATAACTGTGAACGTTAGTGTCGTGTTGACAATAACATTTACACTAAAAGCAATTCGCGTAATTGTGCGCGAGGAGCTTGAAAAGAAAAATACTAAGCAAGAGAGTTAACCCTCTTTTGCTTAGTTTTTTTATGCGATTATTTTTTATCCGCATACGGATTATTCGCCTTGCGTCATCAAGACATAGAATGTCATCCCTCGCACGGCACAGCGTGTCCGTGCGTCAAGGGATCTCGACTTTTGGCACATCAGTGCCACTTCTGAATCATATAAAAATTGCGCTACGCAAAGATAAGATTCCTTGACGAAGTGACGCACCGCGCACCTCGAGAAATGACTGTTTTATTCTATTTTTTATCCGCATACGGATTATCCGCCTTGCGCACGGTAATGCGAATCGGAATCCCGCCCATATTGAAAGTCTGGCGCAAACTGTTGAGCAAATAGCGGAAATACGATTCCGGCAAGCCTTCCGGATTGCTCGAAAAAATATAAAACGACGGCGGACGGGTTTTGGCTTGGGTGATATACTTCAGCTTGATACGGCGTTTATTCTTGCCGAGCGGCGCCGGATTTTGTTCTTGTACATCGGCAAACCACTTGTTGAGCGGCGCGGTCGGAATCCGCATATTCCACCGTTCATACACCTTCAACAGCGCGCGCATCAGCTTATCAAGGCCTTCTTTTTTGAGTGCCGAAATGGTTACGGTCGGCACTCCGGCGGCCTGTGTCAGCGAAGTTTCCAATTTATAATTCAACTTTTCAAGCGTTTCTTTACGCTTGGCAATATCCCATTTGTTGACGGCAATTACCAACGCTCTGCCCTCGTCCAACACATTGCGGGCAATAGTCAAATCCTGCTTATCCAATACCGCATCGGCATCCAAAACCAACACCACCACCTGCGCCATATTGGCCGCATATTTGGTGCTTTCCACCGACATTTTTTCCAAGCTGTTCACTACTTTAGATTGGCGACGCAAACCGGCGGTATCCACCAGATTAAATTTGTGCCCTTGCCAGCTCCATTCGGTAGTGATGGCATCGCGTGTCATACCGGCTTCCGGACCGGTCAGCATACGGTTTTCGCCCAACAACGCATTAACCAATGTCGATTTCCCGACATTCGGTCGACCGACAAACGCCACCTGAATCGGACGATTATCTTTTATCGGCTCAAAATCTTCGGGAATCATCCCTATTGTTGCAACTTGCGGGGTTTCGGCCTCTTTTTTCTGCTTTTCCTCATCTAAATGCATCAGTTCCACATAAAGCGAATCGAAGCCGATACCGTGTTCGGCCGAAAAAATTATCGGATCGCCGAGCCCGAGTTTATATGCCTCACCGATACCGTTTTCCTGCTGTTTTCCCTCGCATTTGTTAGCCAATAAAATCACCGGTTTATGCGTGCGGCGTACCAAGTCGGCAAACTGCTCGTCATAAGGTTGCACTCCGACTCTGGCATCAAACAAAAACAGGCACACATCGGCATCATTTATGGCCATTTGTGTTTGCAACCACATCCGGCTTTCCATATTGTCGGTGGTAGAATATTCATAACCGGCGGTATCAATCACTTCCAAATCCAAGTCCTTAAACTTGGCCGGTGCCATTTTGCGGTCACGCGTCACCCCCGGCATATCGTGCACAATAGCCAGTTTTTTTCCGACCAAGCGGTTAAAAAGCGTCGACTTACCAACATTAGGACGTCCGATGACTGCAACTTTAAGCACGTTTTTCTCCTATTTATAGGCCACGATTTTGGCGTTTGAGGTCGTGAAGATGACATAACCGCCGGCCACAATCGGTGCGGCATTCAAATCCTCATTGACATCAATTTTGCCGGTCTGTTTTCCGGTTTGCGGACTATAAACCAAAACATTACCATCAGAAAGAGCAACCATTAGCTGGTTATTTATCAACATCGGGGCATAAACCGTGATTTTGGAGGCCTTTTTGCCCAAATCCAATGCTGTTGCCCACAAAACATTGCCGTTTTCTTTGTTAACCGCAACCAGCTCATTGTCATTGGTTACCACAAACAAAGTATTACCTGACAGCAACGGAGTTACGACACCACCGATTTTCTTCTGCCACAGCGGGGTACCGCTTCGCATGTCTATCGCCGTAAATACATCGGCGCTTCCCAAAAAGTAAACCATGTTTCCTTCAACTATCGGCGAAGCTTTTATGGTGTGTAAAAATGTTGAAGAATACGCATAACTGTTTTCCACTAAATCGGTAGACCATAAAGGAGTACCGATGGTTGCTCCGAACGCTTGCGCTTCACCGTTGGAAAATCCGGTTACAACGATATCATGCGCTTTACTGTATGCGGCCGGTGCCCCTCCCATAAGAGTGGTATTTTCCATAGCGGTATCATAATCCCATATTACATCTCCGGTGCCGGCATTTAAGGCAAAGAAATGATTATCCGCACTTTGTACAAACACCTTATTGGCTGCTACCGTAGGCGCAATGCGCAGAGGCATTCCCAAATTACGTTCCCAGATTTTTGAACCGTCTTCAATGTTTGCGGCAATCACATAGCCGTAACCGGTAGTGACGTATATTTTGCCGTTTTCTATGGCAAGTCCCACACCTTTAAGCGCGGTGTTGCCGACATTATTGTCATCAACCAATTCAACCTGCCACAAATTCTTGCCGTCAGTCAGCCCAAATGCGCTTAAACGTCCTTCGGCATCAAGCGTATATACAGTGCCGTCTTTAACCAGAGGTTTTGCCAATAAGGCTTCCCGTTTTGAACTTCCGGTACCGAAATCTGTTTTCCACTGCTTTTGCAAATCGGAACTTGCTCTGCCGTTCGGCATAATGTGCTGAGCATTGGCTTCTTTTTGCAGCCAATTACCCGATGACGGCTCAGCAATCTTAATATATGACGAACCGTCAGCCACGTCAGGCTTGATTGACGTAGACGTATTCAATACAGAAATACGCGTACCTACCGGAAGCACCTTTTTGGTGCAAGCTCCTAAAATCAGTACGGACAACAAACATCCGCAACCCAATAAAACTCGACTGTTTAACATTTTCACCTCTGAATATTACATATCACTGATTGAAGACAACATATCTTTTACGCGATTTATGAAACCTTCCGGTAAATCCTTGTTTTTAAGGATTTTGCCGTAAATTTCTTTTGCACCTTCAATGTTGCCGTTTTTGATTGCGGACATTGCCAATAAATCCTGAACAGCAGGTGTCCATGAATTATCTGTTTCCATCAGCGGCTTTACCAGTGCGACAAATTCTTCATAGCCGAGAGAATCGACGCGATATGAAGCAAGTTTCACCAAAGCAATATGCTTTACTTCTTCATTGACATTTTTTTCCGCCGCAAGTTTTTCCAACATTGATAATGCTTCTTCTTGCTTATTTTCCGATAAAAGCACATTAGCTATTTGCAATTTGGCAAAATCACTGAATATTCCCTGATTATCGGTGGAAATTTTTTGCAAAGCGGCAATTGTTTCTTCTGAGTTATCTTGCAATTGCACCGCTGCCATATAATTTTCAGTACGATTCTGGTTACGCAAAACTTTCCACTCATGCAGCTTATCAAACGAAACTGCAGCAGAAACCGCCAACACGACAAACGCCACTATAAATAACCCGTATTTATCCCATAAAACTTTCAGATTATCATTTTTAACATCTTCATCAACTTCTTGAATAAACGCATCTGTCAATTCAGGATTGACATCGGATAAATCACGCCGACCGCGACGCGGTGCCGCAGGAGTTCCCGACTTTACGGCGGTAACATTTTTAGTATTGATTTCGTTTTTGTTTCTAACTGATTTAGCCATTTCTTTTCCCTTTTTAAAATAACTTAATTCAAAATTTTTCTATTCATAACAAAAAAACAAACATAAAGCAAATCATTTTTTATTTTACGATTTCCCTTATCACGCAACCGCGTATCCAACGTAAATCACGCAACGGTATGTTTTTTCCGAAAACTATGTTATTATCATGTGAAATAATCGACAGATAATAGCGGTCCGTTACCGGATTGTGACCGATATCAACCGATTCAATATCTTCTTTCGGTAAAAATTCGGCATCCATCCGTAAAATCGAAAGATTATGTCCCAGAACGACTTCGGAACGAGTAATAATCAATACGTCTTTGCTCAAAATACAAACCGTAATAAACAACACAAGAGCCATGCATACCAGCAAAATCGAGGCAAATCCCCATACTCCGGTAAACGGCAAAATAGTTGCGTAGTTTATGACTGAAAATATAGTCAAAGCGGTTAATCCGATTGCAGCAGCAACCGATAAAATCGAATATACATCGAAGAACAAACGCCTCTCACGGATAATAACTTTATCTTTTTTGCATTTATATTGGAATACTTCCGGCGCATGTTCTTCTTCGCGGAACAATTCTGCCAAATTCCAACGTTTAGACATCTCGCGCAATGTTTTGCTCAATTCGCCATGATGCCTAGAAACCAAGCCCCTATCTGTCATAAACAACGCCGGCATACGCATTTTTTCGGCATAATATTCCCACTTTTTGCGTACACCATCGCCGCTGGTTGTTATATATAACGGAACGCGCAATTTTTTATCTTTATGGTATAATTCGACAATATAACGATTTCGATTCATCAGACCGAATTGGTAGTATTCAACCGTTAACAGAACTCCGAGATAATTGTACAGTTTTTCCGTCAAAACTTCAGGTTCACCCCACATAGGATAATGTGTTACTTTAATATTTTCCCCATCAAAATTGATTGTTTTACAACGACGCATGGCAATAACGGAAAGTATGATAACCAATAATCCGAAAAATAAAATAAATGTATCGAAAGAATAACGCAGCACAAACAATTGATGCGCCGTAAAATCTGTTTCGGTCTGGAAATTATAACTCTCATCACTGGTTTTCAAAAAATAGCAAATAATTTCAAAAGCACCTAAAACAAAAAACATTATACCGCTAAAAAAACCCCACCATGCTATTTTGCGAGCTATTTTATCGGTTTTTGCAGTCGGAAGTTTCTCGATATCCAGCTTAAAATCATGGCTGTAGTGATTAGGTACCTGATAGGTCATTTTATTCTCCTTGTTTCATAAACAGCCTCATTCTATACCCGTAAAAAAATTTTTTCATCATTTTTTTTAAATAATGTTTGTTTTTATAATATTTAAGTGTACTATCGCTTTATGGATATCAAAAAAAACAATGGTGTAGTCTATGCTTAGTACAAACATATTTTATTCGGGGTATAATGTTCTTTTCAGCATTATGTCTCTGTTTATAGGTATAAGTTCCGTATTTTTGATCAGAGGTTCCAAAGATTTTCGCGGGCTTTTTCTGTTTCAATTGGGCGGTCTGCTGATGATTTTGCTCACATACCTGACAACACAAGATCATCTGCTATATAAAATCGGACTTAATGATAACTTTGTTATTTTTGTACTGACGTTGTTGTCCGGTCTGATTTCTATTTTGTGGATAAATTCAGCTACTGAGCTTTATAACCATCGTTTGGCCAACCGTGAGGCTTTGACTATTTATACCACTTTGACGGCAACGCTATGTGTTTATTATTCTTTCATCGGTTATAATGCGGGGCAGACATTTTTGCTACGTCCGATGTTTTTGCTTATCAGTATTACCATGTTGTTTCTGAGTAGTCTGGTTTGCTTGATAAGGCGTGTGAATATCGGCTATTTTCTGCTTAGTCTTTCACTGTTTTTGCTGTTAGGTAAATTAACTGTATCGACTTTTTTCTACCAATATAACTGGCTGAATTTGAACATATTTAACTGGATTTGGACTTATATTTTTGCCGTGGCTGTTATATTTATGCGCTTTGATATGTATCGAAGTGATTTAAAACAATCTTGGAATACAATCGACAAGCTAAATCTGCAGATTATAAATATGATTGACACCTCACCGTTTCCGATTGTTATTGTGGATGCAAAAACCTGCAAATTTTTAACCATAAACAATAAGGCCTCTTTATTGTTCGGCTTTACTCGCAAAGACGCAGTTTATCATTTATTGGAAGAAATTATGGTAGATGAACAGAATCGTTGCAAATTTTTAACCAATCTGCAACAACGCGGATCTTTGGATGATTATGACGTTATGGTTTGCAATGTATTAAGCGTTACGCCGTTTTGGATGTCTGCTTCCGTAAAATCTATGCAGCACAACGGTATTGACGCATTTTATATCACTTTTCAAGATATAGCTTTGCGCAAAGAGAGGGAAAATAATTTACAAAATCAAGCCCATAAGGATCCTTTGACTTTGGCATGGAATCGCCTGTATTTTGAAAAATTCGTGCCGGAAAAAATTAAAGAATGTATTCATTATGCTCAAAATTTCAGTCTGCTATTGATTGATGCCGATAAATTTAAGAAAATTAATGATAAATACGGACATAAAGTCGGAGACTTGGTGCTAATTGAAATTGCCGAACTTTGCCGCAATTCACTGCGTGATGATGATATTGTGGCTCGGTTCGGCGGTGAGGAATTCGTGATTTTTCTCAATGACACCGATTTGCGTTCGGCAACCAGAGTAGCCGAGCGTTTGCGTCAAAGTATAGAAAGTGCTGCAATAAAAGATGATGAAGATAATATCATTAAGGTTACAGTCAGTATCGGTGTTGTTTCATCTGAAAAGACAAACAGTCTGGAAGTGTTACTGCGCCAAGTTGATGACGCTATGTATTTGGCAAAACACAACGGACGCAATCAAGTGGCTGTTTATGACGAACAACAGGTAAAGTCGTATCAAAGCAAAAAATCAAAGTCGGCAAAACGTGATATTCATCCGGTGTTTCAGAATGAAGAAAGCGAAGAAATATCGTTGCTTGACAATTACGGCAGTCAGCATTTTTAAGGAAAAAAACATGAATTGCAAGTATCAGAATATATGCGGAGGCTGCCCGCTGCGCAACACAGATCAGTCAGTTTATCGTCAGAGCAAACTGGAGCATTTTAAAAAAATTGTTTTCCATCTTCACCAAAAGCAGATTGCTTTCGGTGAGCCTTTTTTTGCACAAGATGGTCAGCGTCGTCGTGCAGAAATGGCTTTTAAGTACAAAAAAGGAAGAATTATTTTAGGATTTAATGCCGAGCAGAGCCATGAATTAATCGATATAGAATCATGTCCGGCACTACTGTCTGATATCAACAAGATTATGCCACAGATACGGATTTTTTTACTAAATATTTGCATACTGAAAACAACCCGCAAAATCAAAAACAAATATATTACCGACAGTATCTCGCAAGGCGAAATTCATATCACTTCCGCTGCCAACGGTATTGATATTTTACTGGAAATCAACGAAAAAATCACTATGGAACATCGTATGGAAATATGCAATTTTGCAAACAGTAACCCACAGATTATACGGATTTCCGTCGGCCCTAAAAATACCAAGCCGGAGACGATTATAGAAAAAATCAAGCCGTGTATAAGCATTGCCGGCAGACAAGTTTTTATTCCGGCCGGAACATTTTTGCAGGCCTCCGTTGCCGGTGAAAAAGCTCTGATTGCAGCGGTATTGAAATATATCGGCAGCACTGCAGGCAATATTGCCGATTTATTCTGCGGTGTCGGCACTTTTTCGTATCCGTTGGCGCAGAATATCAAAAATAAAATAACAGCGATTGATTCTTCTGACGAACTGCTTGACAGTTTCCAGAAAACCATAAACTTTCTGACCATTCCCAACATTAAAATAGAAAAAAAGAACTTATTTAAATATCCGTTGAATGCAGATGAATTGAAAAAATTTGCGGCAATTGTTTTTGATCCTCCGCGCGCCGGAGCAGCAGCACAAGTTCTGCAAATTGCAACCGCACCTTATGAGGATAAACCGCTCAAAATTGTTGCAGTTTCATGTAATCCGCATACATTCATCAACGATGCCAATTGCCTATTGGACAGCGGGTACAAATTAACCGAGATAATCATGGTGGATCAATTTGTTTATTCAAGGCATTTTGAATTGGTCGCCATGTTTGAAAAAGCTTAATTTAAGGAGAATAAAATGAGTCTGACAAATAATAAACTGCAACAAATGGCCACAGCGTTGCGCATTTTGAGTGCCGAAGCCATAAACAAGGCCAATTCCGGACATCCGGGAATGCCGCTCGGTATGGCTGATGTGGCAACCGTTCTGTTTGCCAAATATCTGCACATCAACCCGTCGGTGCCGCAATGGTTTAACCGCGACCGCTTTGTGCTCTCGGCCGGCCACGGCTCAATGCTCTTATATTCGCTGTTTTATTTTTTGGGATATCCCGATGTTACCATTGAAGATATCAAGAACTTCCGCCAACTCGGCTCCAATACCGCCGGACATCCGGAATACGGCCATTTAAGCGGTATTGATATGACTACCGGACCGCTCGGACAGGGTATTTCTTCGGCTGTGGGTATGGCTTTGGCCGAGCGCGTGCTCAATGCTCGTTTCGGCGATGATTTATGCAATCACTACACTTATGCTATATGCGGTGACGGCTGCCTGATGGAAGGTATTTCCGAAGAAGCGATTTCGCTGGCCGGATTATGGAAATTGAATAAGCTGATTGTTTTTTGGGACAACAACAACATTACCATTGACGGCACGGTGGATAAGTCCAACGGCACCGACCAAATTGCCCGTTTTAAGGCAGTCGGTTGGAATACCATAGGTATTAACGGTCATAATTACGAAGAAATCGCAACGGCAATTGAAAAAGCGCAAAAATCCGATAAACCTACATTGATTGCCTGCAAAACCGTTATCGGCTGTGGTGCCCCGAATAAATGCGGCACTCCGAAGGTGCACGGTTCTCCGCTCGGTGAAGAAGAATTGACGGCAATGAAGCAACAGCTCGGTTGGACTTACGCACCTTTTGAAATGCCGGCGGAAGTTATCGCCGCTTGGCGTGCCGCTGCGCAAAAATCTGCAGTGCTGTATGACAACTGGCAAAAAGCCGCCGCCCAAAATGCCGAATTTACCGATTACATCAACAATGTTTTGCCGCAAAATTGGGATAAAGCCCTTAATGAACTAAAAAGCAAAACGATTAAGGAACAAACCAAAGTTGCCACTCGCAAAGCTTCGCAAATGTGTTTGGAAAATATTGTGAAATATATTCCGCAGATTATCGGCGGTTCGGCGGATTTGGCGGCGTCGAATCTGACCTTTGTTGAAGGAATGAAAACCATTACCGCCGCCGATTATAACGGCAACAATATCATGTACGGCATCCGCGAGCACGCCATGGGGGCGATTATGAACGGATTGGCCTTGCACGGCGGGGTTATTCCTTACGGCGGCACATTCTTTGTGTTCTCCGATTATATGCGTCCGGCGATGCGTTTGGCGGCGCTGATGGGTTTGCGGGTAATCTATGTTTTGACGCACGACTCCATCGGTGTGGGCGAGGACGGACCGACACACCAGCCGATTGAACATCTGGCCGCTTATCGGGCAATGCCGAACATCAACGTATTCCGCCCGTGCGATGTGGTGGAAACGGCCGAAGCGTGGCAGTTGGCGCTTAAAAACACACATACGCCGAGTATTTTGGCACTCTCACGGCAAAGTGTTCCGACCTTGCGTCATTCAAGCGAAGTCAATCTGACTTCCAAAGGAGCTTATGTAATTTCGCCGAGTATCCATAAGCCGATTGCCACGATTATTGCCACCGGCACCGAAGTTTCGTTGGCAATTGCGGCGCAGAAAATATTGGCGGCGGAAAATATCGGTGTTAATGTAGTATCCATGCCGTGTCAGGAATTATTTGACGCACAACCGGCGGAATATAAGCGGGCAGTATTGGGCGACTTGCCGCGAATCGCCGTCGAGGCCGGAAGTTCTTACGGTTGGGAACGATACACAGGATTTAACGGTACAATTATCGGCATTGACAGTTTCGGTGCTTCCGGCAAGGGTGATGAGGTTTATAAGCACTTCGGAATCACGGCGGAAAATATTGTTGCCAGCGTTAAAAAATATCTGTAACAACCAAATAAAAACGGCGGAAATTCACATTTTTGCCGTTTTTTTTACAAAAATGCTTGACAAAATATAAATAAAGTGCTAAAAAGTACGTTGCAATAGATATTAGTTATATATTAGAAACAATCAAAATTTCATATTATGGAAAGGAAGCTTATTACCGGTACAATAGTTACATTGGTGACTTATCCGGAGTATCTCTCGGTAATTGATATTCCCCATTATGGAGAGTACAACAGCCCGAGAATCATGAAACTTACCCCGTGTATCAAGCACGGCCGTAAGTATTTGGATCTCCGCACCGAGCGCGAGGTCGTACCTTCAAAGTCCACTCTTGAGTGGATCAATCTCTCAGGAACCGTGTTCCGTTATCCTGACGGACACAATGTGTTGGTCTCGAAGAAATTGGACGGTTCCGGCTACTTCGTAGCAAAAGAGATCGCCGAGCAGGACATCACCAGCAGTATGATGCCACGGCGCATTTTTGATAGAACGAAGAAGAAAAGTGCATAGATTAAACTCCCGAAAGTTAAAATCTTTCGGGAGTTTTTTTTGCGCCTATTGCAATGAAAAATCCCTGACGACTTAGCGACAGGGATTTTATGACAATAATGACGAATCAAGTTATCTGTTGTTTAATTTTTTCATGTTCCCCATTTCATCAAGTGTCCGTCTTTTCGAAGCTTTATTCTCATCGCGAGAAGTTTCCGAAGTGGTTCTGACCAAAGCATCTTCAGCCGAGTCAATAAATTTTTCGAAGCTGAAAACTTTCTTATTGGCCTCTACCGTTTTACCGTCAATCACCGTTGTAGTGCGCTGATTAGGATTTGTTACATCAACTTCGTTATCTTTGCGGAAGAAAGCATCACGAATAATTTTAATCAGCTTGGAAGTCGGACGATGAGTTTTATATTCATCTTTCAATTCCTGAGAAGTCGGCCACAAAATTGCCTTATCTATTTCTTCTTTGGTCATCGATTTACCCGCATTCTTAAGCTCGGCTTGTTTTTGCAAAACTTGCTTATAGCCAATCGGATCAAGAATATCGGCATTGCTGCGCTGAGCATACGAACCATTAAAGTTGGATACATTATCGTTAATTATTTTATCAATTTTCCGGCGACGTTCTTGTAAGAACTCGAGCATCGGTTTACCACCTGCTGCAACCCGTTCTTTCTCAACATTTTCATAATACGCCTTATAACCGGCATCAAAGGTCATCGGATTAACAGTCAATGTCTTCATTTTCCCGTCTTCGCCTCTTACTTTCTTTTCTGCCGGATTATAACCATGAACCATCCAATATTCCTCATCCAGATATTTACGCTCTTCCGGAGTCGGAACTTTTATTATAACTTTCGGCGGAGTCTTATCCACCGGCGGAGTTTTATCCGTAGGCGGAGTCTGCACCGGCGGAGTTTTATCCGTAGGCGGAGTCTGCACCGGCGGCGGAGTTTGTGATGTTTTCACACCGATAATTTTATCGGCAATCGCACCAATCCGTTTTTTCATTCCGCTGAAGGCGCCTTTTACCGGTTCCCAATAACCAAGACCAAATAATTTTTCACCGCCGTGATTGATTACCTCACCTACTTTGCCCGCAACCATTGTAAAGTGTTTACCTATATCGTATCCGGCATCGGCATTTTCATTGAATGACTGAACAGGATGAGCTTCCGGACCTGTGCCAAACAAAGTAATCTTACCGGCATCATTGACATTATCGTCAATCTGCATACCGATAACATTGTCAATTTTTGTAAGCATACTCGCCAAACCGTCAGGATTTGAGGATTTGCCGGTAGAAACCACCTCTTTTAAGGCATCAATATAATTCATATCCGAACCATCCGGCATTTTCATCGATAAATACTCGCCTACGGTTGTACCTACCGGAACATGCAACACATTAACAGCATAGTCGGTATTAATCGGAGTGTCCGGTTTCGGAGCCAAATAAGCCAACTGTTCAAATTTGTAACTCAATACATCCGTATTAGGTATGTAATCAGGATTTTGCGGATTATTGGCAATATCGGTATAAAATTGTCTGTCATCACCGATTGCCTGTGTAATAGCAGAACGCAGATTGGTTACCGCATCCGAAGAAACCACATTCGGATCAGACGGATCTTGTAAATCAGGAGCAACGTGAAAACGATTCAAAAATTCGCTGAAACGAGGATCATCTAAGCGATTTGTGGCATGCTGATGTTCAATATTGCTGTAATTATGCGAATCCGGACCTTGTTCTACGTGTCCCGGAGTGTCCGGACCTTTTTCCTGCCAAGCCGGTGTAACTCCGATCATTGAGCCGATGTAGCTTCCCAATCCGCCGCCCACAGCAATAGCAGATACTTTTTTCAGTGACTGCAACAGTGCTTTACGTTTGGTAAGACCATGTTGGCGAGCTTCTTTATAGGTTCCGTATCCGGCAACAGCCAAGCATCCGGCACCTAATGCTGCAGCTACCGGAACATTTCCCGTTATCAAACAAGCACCGGCGGCAAATCCGAGTGTTGATGCAATATTGGTTGTCGCATACGGTTGCTTGGTCAAAAATTCGCGTAATTTCGGCTTTTGATTGTTTGCCTTAGCTTCCTTTTTATAATTTTTCCAATTCATATACATACCGACACCGGCCATGGCCATACTGGTAACGCCTGCTACCATCGGCAACGCTTTTGTTACCGCGACGGCCGGAGCAAGGGCCGTCAATCCTAAAGCGCTTGCAGCGTGTGCACATCCGAGCGTGGCACCATAAGTTAGCAACTTCTGTGCCAAACTGGCACCTGCCGTCCATACCGCGGTCTTAAACCAATTGACGCTGTATTCTCCTTTTTCATCAAAGCGTGTTCCTTTGCGAGCATCATATTTTTCAATCGGGGCATACATTCTTTTCAGCAATGCATCTTTCGGATTATCAATGTGGTCTTCACTTGCCAAACGTCCGATAATACCCATTGTATCATTGATTGAAAGCTGAGTTGCGGCATTAAATCCCCGAATCGACATATGTAGTGGTCTCTCCGGATCTGCCATACGAGCTTTGAACTCATTTAAATATTTTTCATCCGTAAATCTATCCGGTTCAATCAGTGCATTATGAACGTTTTCTTCCGCTGTTGCCCAAGCAAACGCTTGAATTTTTAGTCTATCCTGAAATGCAGCCTGTAAATCTTCATCTGATATTGATTTAACATCAGCCGACATATTCTCGATAATGGTATTATTGCGGGCAAAATCAATCATTGTTTGCAATTGACTGTTTGGTTTCACGTACATACCCTGCTGCCAAGTCAATGATTCCTGATTTGTCTGCGGATTAATAAATTGCGGTACGACCTGCCCTTTTTCATCGTAAAAACGAATATTACTCAAGAATTTGTTTGTCTCATCATCTAAACCTATATTCTCGAAACGTTTGGTTAATTCTTGATGATTTTTACGCACCTGATTAATATTATCTTTGGTTATATCGGCAATTCCGCGATCTGTGTCATAGTCCGCAATATCCATTTTCAATTTTTTATCAACGGCATCAATTTTTGCTTGTTGCGGCTCCGAAGCATACGGACGGCGAGCAGCCAACATTTCCTTGTAACCCTCATAAATATCGGCGATGTTAACTCTGTCGTCATAATTAAAATTATCGCGAACAATATTTCGAATACCGGTATAATATTCATCGGTGAGCCTATCCATGCGTGCGGCGATAATATCCTGACGTTTAATCAAATCGTCGACTTCATCTCCTTTGGCTTTGGCTATTTCTTCGCCGTAGTAATTATATACCTGTGTCAAAATTGTCGGCGGTACAACTTTCATCATCTGCTCATTATTGGCAGTTCTGACAATTTAGTCGGCAAACAAAGCATTAAATTCATGACTATCTTTATCCGACAAAGATGCAATAGCATTCTGCGCCGCGGTGTATACTTTACTTTGATCTCGTAATTCCTCTGCCGAAAGTTGCGGATTAATTTTTCCCATTTCAAGCAGAATATTATATTTTAGTCTATCGAATTTGGCTTCGTTTTTATCGGAATTATCTTCAAATACACGTGCGTCTTGCACAATAAACTCATCTTGTTTGTTGTTGCCATTATCATTACCACCGTGATTGTTATCATTATCCGTCAAGGTGTCAACACTTTGTTTATTTTCATTTTCCGGCTGTTGGTGCGGTATCACACTAACGTTAAGCGTTTCCTCTTTTTCTTTTTGTTCGGTCGCCGGATATATCACACTAACGTTAAGCGTTTCCTCTTTTTCTTTTTGTTCGGTCGCCGGAGATATCACGCCCACGTTAAGCGTATTTTCCGCATTCTCTACATTGTCATATTCTCCGGCAAGCCATGCCACATAGTCAATATTTTCTTCGAGCTTTTGCATCCGTGCAATCACTTCTGCCCGTCTTTCCGGAGTCATATTGTCATAAACGTTCCGTAATTTATTGATATCAAATCTCTCTGCTTCAAGCTCTTGTCTGATAACAGCTTGCATATCGTCTGTGCCCAGCTCATTAAACGCCATGCCGTATTTTTCCTGCGCCAATTTATCTAATTCATCACTCCGATGACGTAAAGTCGTATTGCGCAAAAAATCATAAAACTCGATATTGGCGAGTTCGTATTGCTCACGAATATTTGTCAGACTTCTTTTTTGCAAATCGTTTGTAATTTGTTCAAGAGAAACACCTTTTTCTTTGGCATCATAATTCTTTACGGAAATATAAATCTGTTGAGCCGGAGAAAGCTGATCAAAACTGCGTATAGTACTGAGTTCTGTGGCAGTCAATGCTTCCATATCTTCCTTGTTGTTAGCCTGTCTTATTTCTTCCAAAAACTCCTTATCCGCATCGCCTAAATCATCAGTGTGACTTTTAAAGCTCATCAGCAGTGCAGTCTGCTCATAGTCCGCAATTTGCGACAAGTTTGCAATTCCGAATTCTTTTTGAATAAAGTCTAAAAATTCTGCATTATCCTTAACATCGGAAAAATTATTATAAATAGCCATGGTCGTTCTCCTGAATATATAAATCTATACGTTCAGTTTAGCATATTTTTGTGTTTTGTCAAATATTTTCGCAAAATATTATGTTAAATTTTTGTGACAATAAAAAACGGCGGATTTAATTCCGCCGCTAATGTAAAATTTTATTAAATTGTCAGATTATTCGTTGCCGTTTGCGAACGCATCAAGCATCCCAATCCGCGGCATATTGCTTCGTCCAACGCCAGCAATTTATCGATAATTCGCAAGGTTTCATCAACGCTGCGCTCCATTTCTTTGTCATAAACCGCCTGATAGCGAACGGTATAGTTGCGGTCAATCAAAAAAGTTGCCCGTTGCGCCATACCGTCAGAGCGCAGAACTCCGTAGCCGCGGCTGATTTGTTTATTGATATCCGATACCAAAGGAAAACCCACCTGCCCGATACCGCCGTCGGCCAGTGACATTTTGCGCCAAGCCGCATGCGCCGCCACCGAATCGACGCTGACCGCCACTAATTTAACTCCGCGATTGGCAAATGTTTCGTAAGCCTGATTAAAATTGCTGATTTCCAGCGGGCACACCGCCGAAAAATCCGCCAGATAAAACACGAGCAACGCATAACTGTTGCTGATATAATCAAAAAAATTAAAACTGTCGCTGATTGTGTTATCGGCAAAAACCGCCGGCGCGCTGAAATTAAGGGCTTGGCTGCCGACCCCGACCGGCGTACAAGTTTCGGTTATGAGATTTTCCGCCACATAACTGCGTCCCAAATTGCCGGGGGAAGTACAGCCGCAGTTATCATCATCGGCACAATCGCAGCGACTGGCATAATCATATTTCCATACTTTTGACATATTATCCTCCTTTTCAGAACGAAAATATGCGCAAAACCCACGATTTCAATAAATAAAAAAGGCACAGCGCGCTAAAAACTCGGATAATCGCGTTAATAAGAAGAGGGATTCCGACGACAAAGCATAAGAAATTGCGCTTAAACCGCGGATAATGAGTCTGATAGAAAAAGGCTTTTTCCCGTAGTGTACAAAATTTCCGGCACAGCGCGCTAAAAACTCGGATAATTGCGTTAATACGAAGAGGGATTCCGACGACGTGTACACAAAAGGTACACGAGGAGAAATCCCTCAAGTAGTAACCGATTAGACGAGTTTTTTTACTTTACTTCTTCGAAGTCGGCATCAACCACCCCTTCATCTTTGTTGTCAGATGAAGCGGCTCCGGCATCGGCACCCTGTTGGGCGCCTGTTGCACCTTGAGCTTGTTGCGATTTATACATAGCTTCGCCGAGTTTCATTGAGGCCTGCATCAAGGCATCGGTCTTGGACTTCAAATCTTCGAGATTTTCTTTTTCCATCGCCGCCTTGGTGTCTTCCAAAGCCTTATTGATGGCGTCTTTTTCGGACGAAGAAATCTTGTCGCCGTATTCCTTAAGGTTCTTTTCAACTTCGTGAACCAAACCTTCCGCGTGGTTTTTGGCTTCTACCAATTCCTTGCGCTGTTTATCGGCTTCGGCATTGGCCTCGGCATCTTTAACCATCTTATTGATTTCGTCGTCGCTCAAACCGCCGGAAGCTTGAATGCGAATGGCTTGTTCTTTGTTGGTGGCCTTATCTTTGGCCGAAACGTTCACAATACCGTTGGCATCAATATCGAAAGTAACTTCAATTTGCGGCATACCGCGCGGTGCCGGCGGAATACCCACCAAATCAAACTGACCGAGCAATTTGTTATGCGCGGCAATTTCGCGCTCGCCTTGGAATACGCGAATAGTAACCGCGGTTTGCCCGTCTTCGGCCGTTGAAAATACTTGGCTCTTTCTGGTTGGAATAGTGGTGTTGCGGTCAATCAAACGGGTGAACACACCACCCAGTGTTTCAATACCGAGTGACAGCGGGGTAACATCCAAAAGCAACACGTCTTTAACGTCGCCCATCAACACACCGCCCTGAATAGCGGCACCTACGGCAACAACTTCATCAGGGTTAACGCCCTTATGCGGCTCTTTGCCGAAGATTTCCTTAACTTTTTCCTGAACTTTCGGCATACGCGTCATACCGCCGACCAAGATAACTTCGCTGATGTCGCTTGCTTTCAAACCGGCATCGGCCAAAGCTTTTTTGCAAGGTTCCGCAGTTTTTTCAATCAAATCTTCAACCAAAGATTCCAATTTGGCGCGAGTTAACTTGATGTTCAAGTGTTTGGCACCCGAGCTGTCCGCCGTAATAAACGGCAGGTTAACATCGGTCTGCGTGGTGGAAGATAGTTCGATTTTGGCTTTTTCAGCCGCTTCTTTCAAACGTTGCAAAGCAAGTCTGTCGGAACGCAAATCAATACCCTGCTCTTTTTTAAACTCATCAGCCAAATAATTCACAATGCGTTGGTCAAAGTCTTCACCGCCCAAGAAGGTATCGCCGTTGGTGGCCTTTACTTCAAACACACCATCGCCGATTTCCAAAATGGAAACATCGAACGTACCGCCGCCCAAGTCATATACCACAATGGTACCGGACGCTTTTTTATCCATACCGTAAGCAAGCGCGGCCGCAGTCGGTTCGTTGATAATCCGCAAAACTTCCAAACCGGCGATTTTACCGGCATCTTTAGTGGCCTGACGTTGCGAATCGTTAAAATATGCCGGCACCGTAATCACGGCCTTGTCAATGGTTTCGCCCAAATAACTCTCGGCATATTCTTTGATTTTCTGCAATACAAACGCGGAAATTTGCGACGGAGCATATTTTTGCCCTTTAGCCTCTACCCACGCGTCGCCGTTGTCGCCGGAAATAATTTTAAACGGCGAATGTTCCTTAAATTTGCTGACTTCAGCCGAATCATAACGACGGCCGATTAAACGCTTAATGGCAAACAGGGTATTTTCCGGATTGGTAACTGCCTGACGCTTTGCCGGATATCCGACCAAACGCTCGGTGTCGGTAAACGCCACCATCGAAGGGGTGGTTCTTGCACCCTCGGAATTTTCCAAAACTTTGGCATCTTTGCCATCCATAACGGCAAAACAAGAGTTGGTTGTACCCAAATCGATACCGATAACTTTATTACTCATTTTAATAAATCCTCCTTTTTTCTTTCTAGAGAGGTATATAGGGAGTAAATTTTTCCGATGCAAGTATGGCAACGATTTTTTTTATATTTTTTTGGGGTACTGTTATATATAAAGCAAAAAAAACCGCCTCTTTTGAGACGTTTTTTTATAAATCGGCACAGCCTCGCTAAAAACTCGGATAGCGTGCGTAAATACGCAGTAAGCGGGTTGGTGCAGTGAATAATACAGCAACTAAAAATACGGAGAATGCGGTAAATACGAAGGGTTTTTCGATAACGTGTACACAAAAGGTACACGAAGAGAAAAACCCCGAGTAGTTACCCATTATACGGATTTTTTATTGAGCGTTGATGAGGTAAATTTCAACTCTGCGATTTTGTGCCCTGCCGGCTTCCGTATCATTACTGGCAATCGGTTGCTTGGAACCGGCACCGGCGGCATATAAGCGCGAACCGGCAACACCGCGCATGGCTAAATAATTGGCAACCGTGCGCGCACGACGTTCGGAAAGCGGATTATTGATTTTATCATTTCCGGTACTGTCGGTATGACCGATAATCTGTAACTTGGTTTTGTCATATTCTTTAGCCACTTGCGCTACTGAATCAAGTACCGCATTGGCAGATGTTTTCATCACATCATTATTGGTATCAAAGGTAATGCTATTTGGCATAATCAGGCGAATGTTGTCACCGTCGCGTGCCACCTGCACACCGGTTCCGGCAAGCTTTTGACGCAGTTTGCTTTCCTGAATATCCATATAGCCACCGGTAGCCGCACCGGCCGCGCCGCCGATACCGGCACCGATTAATGCGCCTTTTTCACCGCCGACAAGCGCACCGACACCGGCACCTACCGCCGCACCGATACCCGTGCCCCACGCGGTTTTCGCCACTTTGCTTTCGCCGGTATAGGCATCAGTTGCACAACCGTTAAGCAACCCTAAGGCCACTAAGCATAACATAAGTTTTTTCATTTATTTTCTCCTTAAAAATTAGCAATGCGTGCCAAAGCTTCTTCAACTTTAGCCTTATTTTCGAGAGCCTCGGCCTGACGGCGTTTTTCTTCTGCCACAACTTTTTCCGGTGCCTTGGATACGAATTCCTTGTTATTCAACTTGCGGGCGTAACCGTCCAAGTTTTTATTCAAGGTTTCGAGCTCTTTATTGAGGCGCTCGCGCTCCGCCGCAAAATCAACCACGCCTTTAAGCGGAATTAAAATTGTAGTGTCACGACATACGGTTTGTACCATATCTTTGCTGATTTCCATATTGCCGAGCGGTGCCAATTTATCCAAACGAGCCAAATTGCAAATCAGATTATTTTGGGCAATCAGCGTTGCCAAATCAACATCGGAAGCCTTAACGTAAGCTGTTAGTTTTGCCACTGCCGGCAAATTCATTGCCGCGCGCAAAGAACGTACGGCAGAAATAAATTCAACCGCGCGGTCAATCACGCGTTTATCTTCTTCGCCGAATACCTCGTGCTGCGGCCATTCCGCCTTAATCAAGTCAACTTCGCGCGTTGTCAGATTATTCCACAACTCGGTTGTAACAAACGGCATAAACGGGTGCAGAATTATCAAAATTCTATCCAATACCCATGCGGCCGTAGCTCTGGTTTCATTGATTTTCTCGTCACTGCCGCCGTAAAATATCGGCTTGGTCAATTCAATATACCAATCGCAGAAAGTACCCCAAACAAACTGATACACCGCATTTGCCGCATCGGAAAAACGATAATTGTTCAAATTGTCGGTAACGTTTTTGGTGGCCTCTTTAGCTTTGGCAACAATCCACTTGTTAATAGGGAACTTAACATTTTTAATGTCAAAATCCTTAACCGAATAGCACTGATTTATTTCACAAAAACGGGCGGCATTCCACAGTTTGGTGGCAAAATTGCGATAGCCCTGAATGCGCGAATCCGAAAGGTTGATGTCGCGTCCTTGGGTTTCCGACGAAGCCATAAAGAAACGCAAAGCATCGGCACCGTATTTTTCGATGGTTTCCATCGGGTCAACGGTATTGCCTTTGGATTTACTCATTTTGCGTCCCTGTTCGTCGCGTACCAAACCGTGAATATAGCACTTTTTGAACGGAACGCGCTTCATCATGTACATACTCATCATCATCATGCGGGCAACCCAGAAAAAGATGATATCAAAGCCGGTAACCAATACCGAAGTCGGATAAAATGTTTTTAAGTATTCGGTAGCTTCCGGCCAACCCAAAGTAGAAAATGCCCATAATCCCGAAGAAAACCACGTATCCAATACGTCGGTTTCGCGACGTAACTCAACGTGTTTTCCATAGTGTTTATCGGCCGCCGCTTGTGCTTCTTCTTCGTTTTCTTCGCAGAAAATCGTTTCATCCGGACCATACCAAATCGGCATCTGATGTCCCCACCAAAGCTGGCGCGAAATGCACCACGGCTGAATATTGTTCATCCATTCAAAATAAGTTTTTTCATAAACCGCCGGCACAAATTCCATTTCTTTATCATGAACGGCGCGGCGTGCTTCCACCGCCAATTTCGGAGCATCAACAAACCATTGGTCGGTCATATACGGCTCGATTACCACACCGCTGCGGTCGCCGTACGGAATCACCATCGGATGGTCTTCGATTTTTTCCATCAGCCCGAGTTTTTCCAACTCTTCAATAGTCTTAACGCGCGCTTCTTGTGTTGTCATACCGGCATATGGAGTGTTTTCGTTAAGGGTGGCATTCGAATTTAAAATGTTAATCATCGGCAGATTATGACGCTTACCGACTTCAAAGTCGTTAAAGTCGTGCGCCGGCGTAATCTTTACCGCACCCGTACCCTTTTCCGGATCGGCGTGATCGTCGGCAATAATCGGAATAACGCGATTGGCAATCGGCAAAATGCAGTTTTTACCAATGAGATGTTTCAACTTCGGATTATCTTTGGAAACTGCCACCGCCGTATCGCCGAACATGGTTTCCGGACGCGTGGTGGCAATATGGATAAATTCATTCGGATTATCCTCCAACGGATATTTGTAATAATACATTTTACCCACAGTTTCTTTTTGTACCACTTCCAAGTCGGAAACCGCGGTTTCGAGTGCCGGATCCCAGTTAACCAACTTTTTAGCCTTATAAATCAGGCCGTCTTTATAGAGAGAGACAAAGATTTTGCGAACGGCGCGGGAAAGCCCCTCATCCATGGTAAAACGCTCGCGGCTCCAATCACACGAAGCACCCAAGCGGCGTAACTGTTTACAAATGGTGCCGCCGGATTGTTTTTTCCATTCCCAAACGGTTTCGATGAATTTTTCGCGTCCCAAATCGTGGCGAGTTAAGCCCTGTTTGGCCAAATTGCGCTCCACCACCATCTGCGTGGCAATACCGGCATGGTCTGTCCCCGGCTGCCATAAAACTTTTTTGCCGAGCATACGATTATAGCGGATTAAAATATCCTGCAACGTATTATCAAGCGCGTGCCCCATATGCAGCACACCGGTAACGTTCGGCGGCGGAATCACGATGGAAAACGCCTCTTTGTCTGAACGCATATCAGGTTGAAAAGCGCCCGTTTTTTCCCATTTTTCATAAATTTTTTCTTCAAATTCCTTCGGATTATAGTTTTTCTCTAACATTTTTCTTTCCATAAATTAAAATTGTTGCGCATAAATTCAAACAAAAGGGAGGAAGAAACCTTTTCAGGCTTTATTTTCTTCCTTTACGCGCACTCGACCGACCTCAGAGCGGCAGGTACCGAAATATTGACGATATTTTTTCATCATCTTTTTTGCCACATCGTCAAAGCTCCATACCCCCATTTTATACGGAATATCCTCGCGTTTCACCAACATCTTTTTAGATAAAACGAACACATCATCCTCCGGACGTTTACCGCGATAAAACGATTGGAAATAAGTTTTCCTTTCGTTGTTTACAATGGCTGCCCGAATATTTTTCAAGATATCGTCGATCGACTCCTCTTGTGTGTTATCCATAAAATTATACTCCGAGTTAAAATATCAACTGGGGTGGATTGTAGCAAAATTTATTTTAATTAGCAACTGTTTTTATCCGTTTTTTCGCAATTATAGCCTTATAGGAAATCCATATTTTTTGACAAAAAGCTTGACTTACAACATAAATATGATAAGATTAACCTGTATTGAAGATAAACAGGAGCTCTGATCATGGATAACTGCGAAAAAAAACAAAAAATCGAACAAATCAAAAAGGGTATTGAAACAGGTAGCAAAATTGCCGGTAAAGTCGGTAAAAAAATCTTGGAAGCAACCGGTGAAACCGCCAAGAAAACGTATCAAAAATACAAAAAACTTAATAAAGCAGCTAAGAAAGATTTACACAGCGGTTTACTTGTCGCCGGAGGTGTTATCGGACTTTCCGGCTTGATATATACAAGTAAATATATGCCTGATAATCAGCAGGAATCATTGATTCAAAGCCATAATGCCAAGGTTGATTCTGTTATGGCGGCATTGACCAAAACCTACAAAATAACCGACAAAGAAAGTATCATGGAACTTTATAGGGCATCTCTGCCTCTGATACAAGCTTCGATGATTCCAACAGAGATATTTATTGCTCATGGTTATAACGACGGAACCGGCAGCTCTGCAAATTCCGTCGGTATAGGCATGTTTGAGCTTCCTGTGGACGGCAACCCAAACACTCCTGAATGGATTTCTACCAGCGAATACTTGAAAAAAAACCCTGAAACAACTGTTGATTTTAAAAAAGCATTAGACTTTGTGAACTGGTATTTCACAATTCGAAAAGAAAACGGCATAAAAGGACAGAGATTGGAAATGATGTATCGACACCTTAAAGGAGCCGAAGTTAACCCGCACCAATTTACGGCCTTAGCCACATGCACTTTCAACGGTCCAGCCCGAGGATACAAATTTTGTGATTATGTCCGCGAAAATTATAACAATCCCATAGCATGCGCTCACTATTTGACTACTCTTGAACCTCGCAGAAAAGACTGCCGAGACGGCATTCTGGTGCGCCACACTTCCGAAGCTTGCATGTTTATGTATCCGGAATATGCCCTTGCCACATATTCATTTAAACAAAAAGAAGGTATAAACAGCAAAGGTGTGAAATATTATATAACATCGGTTAATCAAACTACTCCTACACAATGCATAAAGGTTCGAGAAGATTTAGCCAAAGGTAGTACAAAAGAATTAGCTCAACATCGCAATCACATTATAAAATATGTCTGCAAAGGCGGTCAATCTATTATTGATTTGGCAAATACGATTAAAGACGAGAAAGCAAAAGCTGATTTCTTGCGCTACTATACGGGAGAAACCACTGCGATATTCGAAAACTCTCGTGCTGAAATCACTTATGACGCCGCACTTAAAGAATATAATGCCGGCAACTATGAAAAAGCGTTGGAAGGCTTCCAAAAACTACGGGCAAACGGCTATGACGGTGCAGATTTACGCAACGATATTGCCATTACACATTATAATCTGGGACACTATAAAGAATGTATCGAAGAATGCCGTTCCGTCTTGCAAACCGGAGAAAAACATGAATACGCAAAAGCTACATATAATGCCGGAAAATCTTATGAGGCAATGGGCGAATATGAGAACGCATATAAAAATTATGAGCGTTCGGTGATTATGGGGGAAAAGTATCGCGCCAACGACACCATAATGAAAATATACAAAAAAGCCATACAGCGAACGGATAGTATTATCAAAAGTCTGCAGCCTCAGACAAAAAATGCGGTGCAAAGAGCTCAGAAGAATGTTATCAGTAAAACATCGTCTAAGGCTCACAAAACAGTTAAGCCGACAACGAAGTCAAAATCCAATATGAATACACAGATGGCAAAGCAATCAAAACGCGGGCGATAGTTATACTTTTATCATTAATTATCAGCCGATTATTTATTCCGCCGCAAAAACAAAAAAATCCGCAGAGATTATTTCTCCGCGGATTTTTATGTATATATGTAACATTTTTATTCGTCTTCAATCGACAAACTCAACCACTTACCGCGTGTATTGTAGTAATTTGCTTCCGCATCATAATAGTTGACATTAAGTCCCATTTTTTCAGCGGTCAGTTTACCCATCGACTGCATCAATTGCAAACCGGCAACATAGTAGTCGTGGCGTGCTTTAACTTCATTTACTTGCGATTGCAGCAAAGTCTGATATGCATTCAATACATCTAACACCGTACGATTACCCAAAGACTCTTCTTTTTGTGTTCCTTCCAAAGCAATTGCCGAAGCTTTAACCTGCTCGCCGATAGATGCAATATTCGACTTACTGGTCTGCATCAGCGCCCAGTTTGCCGTAACACCGGAAACCACCGCACGTTCTGCCTCTTGCAATTTTTCCCGTGCCTCCCAACGCTGATATTTACTCTTGCGAATATTGGCTCTGGTAGCACCACCTGTATATAAAGGCACCGTCATATTAATCGTATATTCCGTGCTATGTGTAGACGGATCGCGTCCGGTATGGGTAGAATTTTCGCTGCGTCCCGAAGCTGCAGTAAAACTAACTTCCGGCAACAGTGCTCCTTCTTGGCTCTTTACATTATATTTTGCCGCTTTCATCGCACGTTTTGCCGCATTCAGCGTATAATTATTCTGTATGGCATATTTCATGGCTTCTTTTTCCGTAACTGGGAAACGCTCGCTTAAATTATCAGGAAACTTAACATCTTCCGGTAAATGTCCGACGATACGATGATAGTAGTCACGCGAAACGGCCAAATTACCTTCCGCCGACACCACATCTGACTGTGCCTGAGCATAACTGGCTCTGGATTGCGCTACGTCGGTACGCGTTACTTCTCCGACTTTATAGCGGGCCATAGTCTCATCAAGTTGCTTTTTCAGCAGATTTTCATTGTTTTTCTGTAGCTTTACAATTGCTTCGTCACGCACTACATCCAAGTAAGAGGTCGAGGCGCCCAGCAATATTTCCTGCTCGACGGCATACAATGTATCTATACCGGATTTTGCCCGTTGATCTGCAGCTTTTACACCGTGATAAGTTTGGCCACCGCTGAATAAAGACTGCTTGATTGCACCGTTGTAACCCTTAGTGTATCCGTCAACAGTCGGATTACCGGTGGTGTGTCTGTGCGTATCAGAATAACTTCCTCCGGCAGTAATGGTCGGACGAAAACCTGACCGTGCCAAAGCGGCATCTTCGTTTGCAGCTCCGCTTGTGGCGCGCTGACCGTGTAATGTCGGATTGGTATTATATGCCGCCGACATAGCTTCAAAAATTGTCTCGGCATCGGCGGAAAAACTTATCAACACGCAGGCCGCAGTCATTGTCAAAATCTTACTTATATAATTCATTGTATTATCTCGCATTTCCTTTCTTTGCTCTAAGCTTATAGAGTAGATTTTAAAAAAAATAAATGATAAGTTTAAAGTTATCTTCAATTTATAAATAAAAGTGCTATATTGTTAAATAATTTTCAATCAATTTTACATATATATCAGTATAAATCGGTATGTTAAAATATTATGGGAGATATACATTGAAAGAAGAAAAATACTTGAACGTGTTGGATGCCGCCAGATTGAAACTTTCCATCGAACACTATATTAAATATTTTATCGGCAAACGTGCCTGCGAAATTACCAAAGAAGAGGCATTTAACGTGGTTGCTTTGGCTGTACGCGAATTTGCCATGGATAAAATGTACGAAACAATCGCGCGCTACAATCGTGTCGGTTCAAAACGTATTTATTATCTCTCCATAGAATATCTGATCGGACGTTCGCTCGAAAACAATTTGTATAATCTGGGCTTATATGATATATTAAAAAGTATCAAAATCGACGGCTGGCCGGATCTATCATTACAGGAAATTTTTGATGCGGAATATGATCCCGCTCTCGGTAACGGAGGTTTGGGACGCTTGGCTGCCGGATACCTCGACTCGATGGCTTCACTCGGTATTCCGGGGTTTGGTTACGGCATCAACTATCAATTCGGATTATTTAAGCAAAAATTTGAAAACGGTTATCAGGTAGAGCAAGCGGACAGCTGGTTGGAAGAAAATTCCCCTTGGCAATTTGCCAGATATGATCGCACTGTTACCATCCCTATAGGCGGACACGTAGAAATGTATACAAAACCTGACGGTAAAATCGGTTATATATGGGCCGATACGCACCGTCTCTACGGCGTACCTTATGATTTTCCGATTGTCGGATATGATGGAAAATCGGTCAATTATTTACGCCTGTTTTCGGCCAAAACCGATGAAGAACTGGACTTAAACATTTTTAACAGCGGCGGTTACATTGAAGCGGTGCGTGATAAAATTCGCACCGAAACGATTTCTAAAGTGCTTTACCCGTCAGATAACGTTGTTTCCGGAAAAGAATTGCGTCTGGCGCAACAATACTTCTTTGTTTCTTGTGCAATTCAAGATATTATTCGTCGCTTTTTGGAAAAGAGCAACGATTTCAGTAAGCTGCCTGATTATGTCTGCATTCAGCTTAACGACACTCATCCGGCGCTGGCTATTGTCGAAATGATGCGGCAATTGCTTGATGTATATAACCAAGAATGGGACGAATCGTGGGATATTGTTACCAAAGTTTTTGCTTATACCAACCACACATTATTGCCGGAGGCACTGGAAAAATGGCCAAGCAATATTATAAGTCATTATTTGCCGCGGCACTTGCAGATTATTTATGAAATCAACCGTCGCTTTATGGAATTTGCGCGTTCACGCTTTGGAGATGATGTGTATAAATTGGGTAAAGTCGCGATTGTAGACGGTGAAGGCGATAATCAGGTCATTCGCATGGCAAACCTATCGATTGTCGGCTCTTTTTCAGTAAACGGCGTGGCTAAGTTACATACTGAACTGGTTAAGCATTCTTTGGTACCGGAATTTTATGAATTATGGCCGGAGAAGTTTCATAACATTACCAACGGAATTACACCGCGGCGCTGGTTATTGCACGCCAATAATAATTTGGCAATGTTAATTTGTGATAAAATAGGCATAGACTGGATTACGGATCTTGATTTGCTGCGCTCGCTAGAAAAATACAGCAATGATAAATCTTTCATAAAGAAGTTTCGTGAAATTAAGCTGGCCAATAAGCGGCGTTTGGTACAAAACGCATACAAAGCTACCCGCATTATGATTAATCCGGAAAGCATGTGTATTGTACACGCCAAACGTATTCATGAATATAAGCGTCAATTAATGACTGTTTTGCAGATCATCGGTGATTATTTGGCAATAATCAATGATCATGTACGCCCGATTACGCCGAAAACTTATATATTTGCCGGCAAGGCGGCTCCTTCATACAGCTTAGCCAAGTTGATTATAAAATTAATCAATAACGTAGCCGAAGTAATCAATAATGATCAGCGTGTGGACGGCTTGCTTAAAGTTGTGTTTATCCCGGATTACAAAGTATCTGTTGCCGAATATCTTATTCCGGCCGCAGATTTGAGCTGTCAGGTTTCAACTGCGGGGTTTGAAGCATCGGGCACAAGCAATATGAAATTTGCTTTAAACGGAGCTCTGACCATTGGAACTTACGACGGAGCAAACATAGAAATCCGCGAGGCGGTAGGAGAAGATAACTTCTATTTATTCGGTCTGACCGAAGATGAAATCCGCAAACGTCGTATGAACTATAATCCGCGTGAAATTTATGAAAAATCAGAATACATCAAGCGTATTTTGAATGCAGTCAATTCTGCGATGTTTGCCGATGCCAACTATCCGCAGCAGTTTACGCCGATTTTTGATTTGCTCTTAAACAGCGATTACTACTTTATTTTAGCTGACTTAGAAGACTTCAACAAAACAATTCATCCGGAGGCTTTTCTATGAACATCTGTGTATTCGGCGCTTCTTCCGAGCGCATTGATCCCGCCTGTTTTGCCGACGCGCAGGAGCTCGGGGCGCTGATTGCCCGGGGCGGGCACCGTCTCGTATTCGGCGCGGGGCGGGAGGGGCTGATGGGCGCCTGCGCCCGCGGCGTACTGCAGGAGGGCGGCAGGCCGCTCGGCATCGCGCCGCGCTTTTTTGACGAGCCCGGCGTCCTGCTGCACGACGGCTGCGAGCTTCTTTTCACTGAGACCGTGGCCGAGCGCAAAAGTCTCATGGAAGAGGCGGCGGACGCCTTCATCGCCCTGCCGGGCGGAATCGGAACCTATGAGGAATTCTTCGAGGCGCTGACGCTCAAGCAGCTCGGCTGCCACCAAAAGCCCATGGCGCTGCTCAATACCCTCGGCTGCTTTGACGCCCTCGACGCCCTCCTGCGCGGTACGGCGGAGCGGGGTTTCATGAGCGCGGAAGTATTGGGACTGTATGCCCTGTGCAACACGCCGCAGGCTGCTCTCGATCACGTCACACGGCCTGTGAGCGCGCCGTCCGCGCCGCGGCCTTTGAGCGAATACAGCCGATAACGCCCCCCGCCTGACCTTGTTTTCCGTTTTTTTCTTTATGGGCTATTGAATTGAGCTTGTTTTTTTGATAGTATAGGTTATTAAAAAAAAGAAAAGCTGAAAACGAATATGAAAAACAAGGACTGGAACATCCCATATACCAGGCCCTGTGTTTCGCGCGACCTCGCAGAGGCGGGTTTTTCACCGCTTCTGTGCCAGGTTCTCGCGCTGCGCGGGGTCGACAGCGCGGAAAAGGCCCGGCGTCTCCTGTATGGCGGGAAGGAATCCCTCTGCGATCCGATGCTCATGCTCGGCATGGACAAGGCGCGGGACCGGGTTCTGCGCGCCATTGAGCGGAAGGAGACCGTGGCGGTCTACGGCGACTATGACGTGGACGGCATCACCTCCACCTGTATGCTGACGGACTGGCTGCGCGGCAAGGGCCTCACCTGCTATTACTATATCCCCGACCGGAATGAAGAGGGCTACGGGCTCAACTGCCTTGCGCTGGATTCTCTCAAGGCCCGGGGCGTGACGCTGGTCATCACGGTGGACTGCGGCATCACCGCCGTGGAGGAGGCCGCCCATGCCCGGGAAATCGGCGTGGACATGGTCATCACCGACCACCATGAGTGCAGGCCGGACGCCCTGCCCGACGCCGTTGCCGTCGTGGACTGCAAGCAGGAGGGGGACGCTTACCCCAACAAGAGTCTCGCCGGGGTGGGCGTGGCGCTCAAGCTGGTCTGCGCCTGCGAGGGCGAATCCGACACCGTCCTGGAGCGCTACGCAGATCTCGCCGCCATCGGCACGGTGGCCGATGTAATGCCTCTGACCGAGGAAAACCGCTATCTCGTCCGACTCGGTCTCGAACAGATCGCCCGCAAGCCGAGGCCGGGTCTTGCCGCCATGCTGCGGGAATCGGCGATCTCTCCGGCGCGCCTTACCGCCTCGACCATCGGCTTCAGTCTCGCCCCCCGGCTCAACGCGGCGGGCAGACTTGGCAGGGCTTCCGTCGCGGCAAAGCTCATTCTGAGCCGGGATGAGAACGTCGCCGCCTCCCTCGCCCGTGACCTGTGCGAGCTCAACCGCCGCCGTCAGAGCATTGAGAACGAGATCTGGAAGGAGGCAAACGCCCAGCTTGCCGGGAAGAAGGTCGACGGGCCCATCGTGCTGGCGAGCGAGCGCTGGAACCAGGGTGTGATCGGGATTGCGGCCTCCCGCCTTGCCGAGCAGTATTCCCTGCCCGCCATCATCGTCTGTCTCAACGGCGACGTCGGAAAGGGCTCCTGCCGCAGCTACGGCGGCTTCAATCTCTATGAGGCGCTCTCTGCCTGCTCGGATCAGCTCATCGGTTTCGGCGGGCACGCGCTGGCGGCGGGTCTGAACGTCCGGCGCGAGAAGCTGGAGGATTTCCGCGCCGCCCTGCGCGAATACTACAACGCGAACAAGCCCGAGCCTGTCCCGGAGGTGCAGTGTGATCTGCTCATCACGGATCCCGCCCTTCTTTCGCTGGACAACGTCCGCTCCCTCGATCTGCTGGAGCCTTACGGGAACGCAAATCCCAAGCCTCTCATGTGCATGAGCGGGGTGACGCTGGAGTCCCTGAGCGAGGTGGGCGGCGGCAAGCACGCCCGTTTTCGCGTCCGTCTGGGCGCGTCCTCCTTTGAATGTATTTTCTTCTCTCACAGCGCCGGCGATACCGGCGTGCGGGAGGGTGAACAGATCGATATCGCCTTTACCCCGCAGGTCAACGAGTACCGCGGCAACGTGACGGTACAGCTTGTCGCCGCCGCGGTGAGGCCCCACGATCCCCGCGCGCTGTGCAACGCGATCCTGCACAATGAGGCGTCCTGTCTCTGGGCCGCGGCCGGCTACTGCCCGGAGCGTCCTGATTTTGTACGCATATGGCGCGGCATGAAGCCCGGCTTCCGGGTCGGCGCCGATACCGACGGGGTTCTCGCCCAGTGCCTGCGGGATATGGAGCCGGAAAAGTACAGTCTCTGTCTTATGGTCCTGAAGGAAACCGGCCTGCTCAGCGGCGGGACGGACGGGATTTACGGGGCGCAGCCGGCGCAGATTTCCGGCAAAGCCGATCTGGAGGCAACAACGCTTATCCGCAGTCTGCGGAGTTATCAGTAATGGAGAAAGCCATGGATACGCAGGAACTGAAAAACAATATACAAGACCCCGACGCTCAGTTTGAGGCGCTTGTCCAGAAGATTGAGGACGGTACCCACAGCATGGACATGGGCCGCATCCGCGCCGCCTATGACATGGCGAAGATGGCCCACGCCGGTCAGAAACGGAAGGACGGCTCCCCCTATGTGACGCACTGCATCGCCGCCGCCGACATCAGCGTGGACATCGGTCTGGATGAGGATTCCATCATCGCGGCCCTGCTGCATGACGTGATCGAGGACACCAGCCTCACCCACGCGGACATTGCCAAGCAGTTCGGCCCCGCGGTGGCCGATATTGTGGAGGGTGTCACCAAGCTGACGCGGGTGCAGTACACCAGCAAGGAGGACGAGCAGGCGGAAAACCTGCGCAAGATGCTCCTTGCGATGGCAAAGGACATCCGCGTGGTGCTCATCAAGATCGCCGACCGCCTCCACAACATGCGCACCATGGCCTACCAGACGCCGGAGAAGCAGAAATCCAAGTCGCTGGAGACCATGGA
>CACWUA010000003.1 GCA_902763905.1 uncultured Pseudomonadota bacterium
AAAGTATAATGCCGTCATGATAAAATATTTAAAATTTTTGAACGCTGTTCTGTTGTTATTTGCCGTTATTCCTTTTGCTGTCGCAGCGGAGAGGTATAAGGCTGTTGACGGAGATTCGTTGGAACAAGCGCAGAGACGTATTCGTTTGGACGGGATAGACGCACCGGAGTTTGTGCAGATCTGCTATGATGCTGATAATACGGAATATGCCTGCGGTTTGGAAGCTCTGCAATATTTGGAAAAACTGTTGCAAAATGCTTCCGTACATTGTGAATGTGCTGTCCAAAAAGATAAATACGGACGCGAAATTTGCGAATGTTTTGCTGATGATATATCTATCAATCGAGCCATGGTGTTCGGCGGATATGCCGTAACTTATCGCAGTGATAAATATCTTGGGGCCGAACGCAGCGCCAAAGAAAATAAACGCGGAATATGGCGCGGTAAATTTATGCGGCCGGCATTGTTTCGCGCTTTGGAACGTTTGCAAAATAAAGACGCCGCAGAAAAGTCATCCGCGGCGCCGAAATCATAAATATTGCTTATTTAATCATATAGGCAAACAAAGCATAGCACGCCGCTATTCCGATAACGATTTGTACAACCGTTACCAAAATCGGCAGAAAACCGAAAACAGCAGTTACCAAATCAAATTTGAATGCACCTACCAAGCCCCAGTTAATGCCGCCGAGTAATGCTAAAAATAAAGCTACTCTTTTTAAAGTCATTTTATTTCTCCTAAATGTTGAATATATAACGAAAGTATATTGTTCAAAGTTTAACTTTGTGTAAAAAAATATAATATCGTTGCGCAAAAATACAACCTTGGTTATATATATATTTTATATTGAAAGGATAAAAATGTCGGAAAAACTTGCTCTTATAATTGCTACATATTTTGGATTGGGACTTTCACCGAAAGCTCCGGGAACGGTCGGTTCAGTCGGAACTTTACCGTTGGCGTTTCTACTGTGTTATTTCTTTGGTACACTCGGAATTATTGTGGCGGTAATTCCGATTGCCGTTATAGGGATTTGCGCAACCGATGTATTGATTCGAGATTCGGCTGAAAAGGATCCGGGCAAGGTTGTGATTGACGAGGTTGCAGGGCAATTGTTGGCGTTTTTATTTGTAGCTGATGCATTGCGCGGGAACACTGCCGATTGGTGGTTATATTTGGTCGGTTTGGCCGCATTCCGTTTTTTTGATATATGCAAAATGGGACCGGTTAAGTGGTTTGATTCCAAAATGAAAAACGCCGTCGGGGTGATGATGGATGACGTTTGTGCCGGCTTATTGGCGGCCGTGGTGGTATGGGGTGTCAGAACCTATATTTACGCCAATTAAATATTTACAATCATCTCAATTTATAATATAATGTGCGCAAAGGTAAATAAATGACAGATGCGCAAATTGGCTTAAGATGCCCGAAATCGGACGAATATAAATATGGCTGGAAAAAGGTGGATTCCATTCCGGCAGATGAGGTGTGCGTTGTGTATTTGGGTGGCGACGGCGCAACCGATGACCGCAAAGCCAACGGCTATACCAAAGTGGCGCAAAATGACATCAAAACGGCTTTACAAACCGATGTTCCCGTTTATGGGGTAACTTATGATTTTGAAGGAAAAGATCCAACTTTTGCCCGCAAAATGCAATTTTTCAAACATCGCGCCGCCGCGCTTTTATCGGAGCGGAAACAACAACAAATAAAAGAAGATGCCGCCGATGAAAATGTTGATGAAGCATATCTGGATAAGCTGTATGCAAATATTATGGAGCCGCGCATTGTTCCGACGCAAAAAGGGCGACACTATACGGCGGAAGAGATATCTCGCAATATTCGCAAAATCACGTTCGTAACTCATTGTCACGGCGGCTATGTCGCGTATGAACTGGAAAAGAGAATGCGTCATCAGCTTGAAAATTTGGGATATTCTTTGCAAGAGAGAAAAAACATATTGTCGCAAATGCTGGTGGTGGCGCACGCTCCGTCTTGTCCGCTCGGAGTTCAGCAATCGGCATTTTATTCGTTTCGCTCGGCATACGACGGGCAGGGAGAAACCGGTTGGGGAATCTTACCGGAATATATCCGCAAACGCAAACGCGAAGAAAGGATTCGCTTTGCCGCAGACCAAAACGGCGATGTTAAAAGAGCGGCACAAAATCGCTATTTGGAAATGAAACCTTCTTATTTGGAAAAAAAGCGCTTATTCGTAATTAAGCAAAAACACCCGTGGATGAACAACGATGACGGACCGTTTATGACCAATCCGGATGAACACGGCGATATAACGTATGGCAACCCTAACCAGACGCAGGACGGTAAGTGTATGATGTTTTTCAGCCGTAATCTGATGATAAACGGCGTAAAAAACGCTCTTGATAACAATGATAAGTTTACACCGTTACCGCCGCTTGAGGAACTGATAAAAGTGCGCGACGTGAATATAGATTCGCAGGAACGTCAGAATTTTAATGCCAAGCTCTCATCCGTATTCAAAGCATTATGCAACAATGGTAAAAAGTTGATTGCCGAAGTGGTTAATGATTATAAATCCGGCGGTAGACAATAACTCAAGATTATAAATAAGAATTTTTCATCCACTCAGCCACGGCGGAATCTTCCGCTTTTTCAAACACTTCATTTAAATAGGCTTCTATCAGAATTTGGCGCGCCTCTTGCAGCGGAATACCGCGTGCTTGCATATAAAACAACTGCTCGGAGTCCAAATCTCCGCTGGCGGCACCGTGCGAACACTTCACGTCATCGGCAAAAATCTCTAACTCCGGTTTGCAGTCAACCTCCGCCTCATCACTCAATACCAGAGCGCGGTGGAGTTGGTAACCTGTTGTTTGCTGGGCATCGGGCGCAATATGAATCTGTCCTTGAAAAATTCCTTTGGTTTTGCCGTCGAGCACACCTTTTACCAATTGATCGGAGTCCGTATGCGGTGCCAAATGACGGATATTCGTGGTAATATCGCTGACACCGTTTTGCATTAAACGATAAACTCCGTTAACCTCGGCAGAGGCATTTTCTTGCGTTAAGCGCACATAACTTTCGGTTCGTGCCAATGCACATTCGCCGTGAACAACAAAGCTATTGTATTTTCCGTCGGCTCTGACTTGTATGCTGTTTAAGGCAATGTGGTGAGCTTTCTGTGCTTCGTTTTGCCACTTATAATGTCGTAAAATTGCGCCGGTGCCTACATAAATTTCATTAACGATATTATCTAAATATTGTGCGTTGGATTCACTGTCAAAATGCTCAATCAATGTGGCTTTCGCCCCTTTCTCGACCACAATGATGTTGCGGATGTTGCACAAACGGTTTACTCCGGCATGCTGATGATAATGTAAATAAATCGGCATATTAATTGCAGTTTCGGCGGTAATGACAATAAACAGACCTTCATCCAAAAATGCCGTATTGAGCGCAGCAAAAGGGAACTCTTCCATATCAAAAGATTTATTGAGATACGGCTTAATTTCACTATCATCTATTGCCTCATACAGCGGGCGAATAATCACACCGCGCGGCAAATCGTGAGCAATATGTGTCAGTTGGAGTATCGTCAATTTGCGGCTTATTGAGTGCGTCTTCTTTAAAATAAGAATATTTCCACGCTTCGGTTTTGGCGGTGGGTAATCCGATTCGCGCAAATACGGTGCGTGCTTTTTCGCGCAAGCCTTCAAACCACGGAATATTCTCGCCGAACAACGCTGTATTTTGTTTTAGCAAACTCATATTGACGCTTCCAGATAGTTTTTGTAACCGCTTGTTTCCAATTCTTCCGCCAGTGTCATATCGCCGGTTTTAATAATGTGTCCGTCTGCATAAATATGCACAAAATCCGGCTTAATTTGCCGCAACAAATCAAGGTGGTGCGTGATAATCAAAAGGGCATTATCGGCGGTGTGCCATTGATTTACCCCGTTTGCCACGATTTTAAGAGCATCGATATCCAATCCAGAATCTGCCTCATCCAAAATGGCGAGCTTCGGTTGCAACAAACTGAGCTGCAAAATTTCCATGCGTTTTTTCTCGCCGCCGGAGAAACCGACATTGATTTCGCGCTTAAGCATATCGGTACTGACCTCAAATTCTTTGGCTTTGGAACGGAGCAGTTTTAAGAACTCGGCGGCGTCCAATTCCGGCAGATTATTATATTTGCGCACCGCATTGACGGAATGCTTCAGAAAATTCTGCGTGCTCACTCCCGGAATTTCCACCGGTGCCTGCATACTCAAAAAAATACCGAGTGCGGCGCGCTCTTCCGGTTTAAGTGCGGTTAAATCATGCCCGCAAAAATACATACTGCCGCCGGTAACGATATAATCCGGCTTGCCGGTTAAAACATACGAAAGAGTAGATTTTCCGGCGCCGTTCGGTCCCATAATCGCGTGAGTTTCACCGGCATTAATCGTCAAATTCAGATGTTTGATGATTTCTTTGCCGCCTTCGGCGATTCCTGCGGATAAATCCTTTATTTCAAGCAGTTTTGGCGTCATTTTCTTTTTCCTTTTGTTCCCAAGCGTCGAGTCGCTTTTCGATAACTTTCAACTTTTCGGCCTTATAGGCGCGGATTTTATCGGTAATTCCGTAGCAACATTTCAGCTGTCCGAGCATAATTTCCACATCGGCGGCTTCTTCAATAATTTCATCGACATTATCTTTTTTGCGATTGACATTTTTCAAAATTTCTTTAATCAGTTCGCTCATTTCTTCGATAACTTGCAGCATTTGCGGCTCTTTTCCCCAAACCCGCAAAGCACGCTTATACAATTCTTCTTCCTTGATTTCCGGCATTATCCGACACTCCCTTCCAAGCTGATATTAATAAGTTTTCCGGCCTCAATGGCAAATTCCATCGGCAGTTTTTGCATAACTTCTTTGCAGAACCCGTTGACGATAAGCCCGACCGCTTCTTCTTCTTTTATACCGCGCTGCTGGCAATAAAACAGTTGCTCCGCGCTGATTTTGGAGGTGGTGGCTTCGTGTTCCAAAACCGCTGATTTATTGCGGTTGCGGATATACGGTACGGTATGCGAACCGCAAGTAGAGCCGATAAGCAGACTGTCACATTGCGAGTAATTGCGGGCATTTTTGGCACCGACGGCAATATCCACCAACCCGCGGTAAGTTTGATTGGAAAATCCGGCGGAAATACCTTTGGAAATGATTTTGGAACGCGTGTTTTTGCCCAAATGAATCATTTTGGTGCCGGTATCGGCTTGTTGCCGGTTATTGGTAATCGCCACCGAATAAAACTCGCCGACCGAATTATCTCCCTGTAAAATACACGACGGATATTTCCAAGTCACGGCCGAACCGGTCTCCACCTGTGTCCACGAAATTTTGGAATTGATACCGCGGCAAGCTGCCCGCTTGGTCACAAAATTATATACTCCGCCGTTGCCGTCCTTATCTCCCGGATACCAGTTTTGCACGGTGGAGTATTTAACTTCGGCATTGTTCATTACCACAATTTCCACAATCGCCGCATGAAGCTGATTTTCGTCACGTTGCGGCGCGGTGCAACCCTCCAAATATGAAACATAGCTGTCATCTTCCGCCACAATCAGCGTGCGCTCAAATTGTCCGGTGTTTTGCGCGTTAATGCGAAAATAAGTGGAAAGCTCCATCGGTGCCTTTACGCCTTTGGGAATATATACAAACGAGCCGTCGGTAAATACCGCGGAATTGAGACAGGCATAGAAATTGTCGGTGTACGGCACAACCGAACCCAAATATTTTTGCACTAAATCGGGATGATTTTGCACTGCCTCGGAGATAGAACAAAAAATAATGCCTTGTTCCGCCAACTTTGCCCGATAGGTTGTTGCCACCGAAACACTGTCAAACACCGCATCAACCGCTACCACACCGGCCAGAGCTTCTTGTTCTTTAAGCGGGATTCCGAGTTTATTGTAAGTTTCAAGCAGTTTTTCATCAACATCTTTAAGGCTTTGCGGGTGGATTTTTTGTTTTGGTGCGGCATAATAGCTTAATTTTTGAAAATCCACGGCATCGTATTTTAATTTGGCCCAATGCGGTTCACTCATCGTCAGCCAATGACGATATGCCTTAAGACGCCGTTCCAAAAGCCATTCCGGTTCATTCTTTTTGGCGGAAATCAGACGAATGATATCTTCGCTTAAACCACACGGCACCATATCTGCTTCTATGTCAGTGGTAAAGCCGTATTTATATTTATCTCCGCCTAAATCTTCAATTTTTGGTCTTGATACCATTGTTTTGCCCTTAAAATCTGCCGCATCATAGCAAATACGGCTGAAAAATCAAGAAAAATATCCGTATTATGAAAATATAACCGAAATTGTAACAAAATATTCATATTTCTCCGCAAAAAAACACTGGAAAAAGTAAAAAAAATGTGTTAGAATTCACCTATGGTACTGGAACTTTATAAAAGGTAACTGTGATGTATATATGGATATTATTGGCGACAATTATGGTGGCCTTAAGCTTTTTTAACGTTGCGCCGCGTGCCGATAAGGAACATGCGCTTAACGATATTAAGGCTGCAACCATTATAAACCGCTTTAATGCGGAACATTCTGCGCGCCTGCATACTTTGGAATGCGAAATCATATACAACAGAAATACCCAGAAAAACGGCGGAGGAGCCGGTTGGGATGGTGCCGATGGCATGCGCACAAGTTCTTATGCTCCGGTTAATGTAACCGGATATGAACCGGTTTATCAGGAATTTAATACCTATCTTCCGGTCGGATATTTAACCGGCAACAAAAAGAAAGACGGCAGCGGCAGCAATTATGCTACCAGCAACATGAAACAATTTGTTTATTGTCTGTCTCTGTCGGCCGAAGAAGACGCCGGTTCCAAACCGGATAGCGAAGTTTTTATTGCTTGCGATGCTCAGGATGATGCGCGCACAAAAAATATCGGTGAGCACCGCTATTTAGTTTCATTTGCTCCAATTCCGGAAAGGTGGCTGTCTAAAGATGGCAATCTTACGCCTTTGCCGACATTTGTTAATTTATTATCGAATACCAGTGGTCGAGCAGCTTCTTTCGGTTGGCTCGAATATGTTGACGGCAAACCCAAATTACATGGTGTAGGGGCAGCCGCTACGCGTGCCATCAGACTCCGAGAGAAAAGTCATACCTTTGATGATGATCATAAAGACCAGTTTGAACAGCGTCTGGATGAAAATTACAACTACAAAGCAGATTTAAGCAGTAAACAGGCCGGCCACGAAAAACTGGTGGCGGAGAATATTTTGATTTCCGAAAATTCCGCTATATGGCGTAATTCTGAGCTTGATGTGTGCAAAACAACGCCTTGTATGTTTGCTTATGAAGTATTTCCCAAAACCGATCCCGCATGTCATTGCTATAATATTTTGGAAGACTATTACGGCAGAGATCGCTTGAATTTAGCTCAGTGTTATAACGATACAAAGCATACGGAAATTGAAAACAATGATAAAATTAATGTCTTTACGGATGAGACACTTAAAGACAGAGAATTAAGATATAAAAAATTTGAAAGTTATTTGAAGTAATATAACCGAATAAAGTGAATTAAGGAGAACGCCGATGAAAAAGTTTAATAATAAATCCATACTGGAGCGAGGTGGTTTGATGATAGAAGCCTTGGCCATGCTTGGTTTGATAGCAGTGGTAACCCCGACCATGTATAAAAAATCCGCGGAGAGGACGATGGAAGTTGAGGATATCAATACTGCGACTTCAATGCGTACGATTATGGGGGCGGCTGAATCATATATGTCTTCAAACTATAACGATATTATGAAAGTTATGGAAGAAGATACTTCGCATCAGCACACTATATCGGGCAGAAAAATCGGCGTTATGGATATTCCGATGGCGGATTTGACTCCTTATTTGCCTTATAAATTTAATGAAGAAGGTGAGCTATATAATTATAATTCTCCGAAGATTCGTATTGTTCGTGCCGGTGATAATTTAACGGCGTTCGCAATGTTTCCGGCAAAAGTCGGCGGAAATGATGGTATAGGGCAAGAGCGTACGGTGCGTATTGCATCTTTAATCGGTGCTAATGGTGGTTATGTTTCGGAAGAAAAAACAAGAGCACGCGGTGTCGGCGGCGTGTGGAATTTGGACGGCGAATATTATAATGCGGTTTTTGACGGCAGTGATGATGAAAAGCAGTATTCGTTGGTTACATCTTCTTCCAATGTGGTTAACGGAGCCAATGCCATGGCCGAGTCGGATCCGACGCAGTTTATACAGCGCACTAAACAAGAAGGTTCAGGCTGGCGCAATGCAATGCGTACTGATTTATATATGGGATCGGGGCCGGATAGCGCGCAAGATCCGGATGACCGCGAGCATCAAGATGACTTTTTCAGTATTTATAACGTGAATGAGATGATTATCGGTGCAGATCATGACTCCAAGCAAGAATTGCTTAAGGCTGTCAGAAATGAAAAAGAAACTGCTTTCAACATTGACAACGGCGACTATGGTTTATATGTAGCCGGCAGCGGTTCCAAAGGAGAGGGCGCCGGTAATGCTTATATCAAAGGTACATTGATTGCCGCCGGTAACAGATTGTGGGCCGGCAATGAAACACTTAAATATACCGGTACAAATTTGGAATTTGACGGCACTAACTTTAAAATCGGCAAAAATCAGACAGATGCCGCAAAAGATGCCGATAATTATGTGGTTTCCGGTCATGCCGAAAAAGGTAAGAGCACGCTTGATATTATGGGGGATAAGATTAATGTTGCGGAAGCAGGTGATATCGGGAACTATAAGCCTAAAAATGATGTTCAGAAGAAAGCAAATGTAGTAGTACATACTACCAACAAAGATACTCATACAACCGGAACGGTAAATCCTCCTGCATATTCAGCTGATAGCAAAGCACCGGATTTTGGCGTTGATATTGACGGCAATATGGTGGTTGAAGGTGTGTTGGCGGCAGGTCAGCTCGATGTTAACAACATCCGTACGGCTAATATTTCCGTAGGTTCGGAAAATATTGACGATGAATATAAGTGGATGGATGTTGATAAAAACGGTGTACACGTTCACCAGCCGGCAAGCGGTGCCTATAAAGGTACGCAGATTGAAGCGCGTGACAAACTTATTACAATGCGTGTCGGTTCGGATAATGCAATTGATATAAATAACGTCAGCAATGGTGTAAAGGCAGATAACGCGGCGCAAATCATCATGGATGGCGCAGATGCCGCAAATGGCAGTATTATCCAAAAGATTAAGGGAACTAACGGTAAAATAGCGATGGCAAACGACAATTTGGGCATCAATATAAAAAATCGGGCTATTACTATCGGCAATACCGATGCTGCCGGCACCACAAAAGATGATGCGACTCAATACTATGTCGGATATGGCAAAGGCGGTAATATCCACATGACAAACAGCAATTTGAAAATTTCTGATGCCAACAATAATGCTTTGTTTACCGTCCGCGGCCTTGAAGATAGTAAAGAAGCCCAAGGAATTGTTGATAATACAACGCGCAACGGTAGCCCGTATAACATCGCCGCACACGGCAACATCCTGTTTACGGATGGACTGAATAATGGCAATTCCAGAGCTCGATATTTAGCAATGTCCAATAATGGAGACGGATTTGCGGCGGTAAACATCATCAAAGGAGATGCTGACGGTACTATAAACACTGCCGGAACCGGTGTTGTGTATATTGATATGGATACAGGCAGCGAGAGCGCTTCTATGCAGGCTGTCAGCGGCACAGACTATCAAATAAAAGATGCCGGAGGCACGGTAAGGAGAAATGTTCAAGGAGGCTCAATTTATATTCGAAAGGGCTTGATTGATGTTGTGCCGGATAAGAACAATATCGGCCAAGTTGCTAAAACTCGCGATAATACCACCGGAGAGCTTACGGGGGTTACTGTTACTGGCGGCAATGACACTGCCGATCAAGGTAGGGGCGTTATTCGAGCCAGCCGCTTTGTGGCCAATAACATAACAACCGAAGGAAATCCGGTTAAAGTTCCGGCTTTCTTCACTCAAGCTAAATTTGATGAATACAGCGGTTCCGGAACAAATCGTTATGATACCTATATGGTTAATCCGGCCTATACGTCGGTGATGAACGATATTAAATTGGTGTCGCGCGGCGGCGCTCGTTTGAGCGATATTTTGCCGACGTTTATCACCAAAGGTATTTATACGGCCAAAAACAACTATTCTGAATTGGCTTTTCGTGATAGTGGTCATGGCGTGTCGCTGGAACCGTCCAACTTATCTTTAAAAGCGGATGGTACACTTAATATATATCAGCCGAGAACCGGATATACCAGTGATCCGGCCTCGCCGATTATCGGTGTGGTGCCGGCTCCGCAGTGTCCTCCGGGATATGCGCGTATGATTACGGTTACTCCGGCCAGTATTCGTATGGCGGAAGCCGGTCGTTTCCGCAACCCGTCGCCGAGTGGCTTCAATGGTTATAAAATAGATGTTGACAGCTTTACCGATCCGACCAACCAAGATTATATCACATACGAAGGGAAGAATTATGACTTGGATGACCTCAATAATATGAGAGACGAGAATGGAAATGTTGTTTCCTTGCCGGATAGCGTTAAGCAAAATATGGGACAATCGGTGCAGTTATATAACACTTATATCAATAGTGAATCTGCCGGTATACGCGATATGCGCCGCGCCAATCCGTCTTATAAAACCGGTGTCCACATGACCGGCGGTGAAGAATGCTTTAATTGGGGGGCTGACGGCAAATGCTTGGATAGTGGACACTACGGATATAAGATGGAAATGCACGTCGCTGAAGCCGGAGACATTGATAAAAACAGGAACGAAAATAAAATTCATGACTCTCATGATTCAACCATGGGACAAACCAATGAAATTAATGTACCGGCATCTTCTTCCTCAGTCTGGAGCTCATATAAGGAAGATGGTTACGGCGATAAAGGTGGTACGGTTTACCATAGCGGCAATACGAATGCCAGCGGCAAATATAAAGCCAATATCGTTAAAGATAAAGTAACCCTTTCGATAATGGACAGAGATGAAGAAGGTAATGTGTTATGGACCGACCATGCGGTAACCAATGAAATTGATATGTCTGATACCCGTTTATTGGTAGATCGTATCAAGAACGTATCCTTTGAAGATAGAGACGGGGCTCCGGCGTATGTACTTACCTCGAGCAACTCTGAATCTTTTGCCCCGATTACTTTCCAAAAGAGTACGTGGCTGAAAACGGCAGCTATTCCGGTGGCTAAACAAGGACATGGATATGGTATCAACGATTATGCTTCCGGTTGGGCAATTTTGATGGGCTTTTTATATCCGCAGCACGGTTATCGCAATGTGTTGAATACATTGGGAGTTGCGAACAGTTATCAAACTTATCCGATGTATGAGGACGATGGTAAAAACTATGTCGGCGGTTTTAGCGATAAAACCAAGCGGCAACGTAATTTTACAGTCAATCCTAGTAACAAAGACGATTATTTCTTCTGGAACGTATTTCCGGTTGAACAAGAGAGCCTGGAAGCATTTATTACCACTTATTGCTACTTTGACCAAGATAATAAGGCATTCAATCAGTTTAATAACAGTGAGGAGGTTAAAGATCACTTGCCGATGATTGATTATATTACAACGTTCCCGAGCGGTTATCAACCGGAAGGACATAATAAGAATTATCGTAAACTGTTGAACGATCCGTCAATGAAGTATAATGAATTGTGGTAATCGTTTGAACCTGAAAAACACCAAAAGAGTCATGCCTCGCTGAGGCATGACTCTTTGGTTTTATACCCTGTAATGTCATGCCTCAATAATATAATACTGTCATCGCTCGTTCGGCGCAAGTCCGAACGTCAAGCGATCTTCCGTATTGTTCTTCCTCTTACAAGTAAGAGGACAGAGGAGATAATATACTTCCTTACCCAATGCACTTTCCTTGAAGAATATTAAAAAATGATTCGGTAGATCCCTTGACCTCACTTCGTTCGGAGGGATGACCATTTGGTTTTATAACAAAAACGTCATGCCTCGATTCCGGCAGGAATCGTCCAGGCATCTTCCGATTTAAAAAATAATGATTCGAAGATCCCTTGACCTCACTTCGTTCGGAGGGATGACCATTTGGTTTTATACCCTGTAATGTCATGCCTCGATTCCGAAGGAATCGTCCAGGCATCTTCCGATTTAAAATAAATAGCAAAATTAGTTAACTAATCATTAACATCTTGAATTGACACAATATTTTTATTATTTGTCAATTTTTTCAAAAAAAATGCATTTTTTTGTTGCAAAACATTGAAATTTATGATAACTTTATAATTGCAAAAGTATTATCACTGTTTATTATCATCAAATTATTCTAGAAAACGTTTTTATCACTTGTACGATAAAATGTTTTCATTGGATTTTTTGTTTGGTTTTAGACAGTTCATCATATACCGCTTCGTCATCATTATGGTGGGGCGACTTGTGCGTTGCAGTATGGTTTTCAGCTGTAGCGTATTACAAATTTCTCCCGCCAAAGCGATGGCGATGAAGATTTTCACGAGTTGAGGATTTTCATAAGCGAGATGAACCGTTTAAGAAGAAAAAATTACATCAAAATTACATTACATATGGGAAAGAAGTTAAGGTTTAACCTCACTAGCATTTTCATGATGCTGGTCATGGTGGTAGTTATGGGTTCTTGCGAAAAGTTGACAAATAATATGTCAACAACATCAGAGAAGTACTCAGAGCCGGTTGTGCCGGTAGATGAGACTCCCGATTGGGATGTCACGTATATTATTATCAACGACGGCACTGCCGACGTCGATATAGAATACACAATCAAGGACAGCAATAACAAGATCAGTGATACTGGTCGTGCCAACATTTCTTGTTGGCATCAAAACGACAAGTACGCTGGTCCAAAGACCGTTTCTCTTGCTTATTCGCAGGGGCGTACCTCTCACAGTGCAATGCAGACTGATACGAAGGCATCTTCTGACGACCGCAAGGTATATGAGGACACAGGTAAGACGACCTCTGACGTAGAGGACGGTAACATTGTATTCTGCCAGAGAAAGATGGAGCGCATCGTGCGCACTATCAATGGCAAAAATTATAATGCACCCTACGTCAAAATAGGTGAGCCTTATCTTGAGGCTATTAACCAGCTCCCCGGTACCACCAAGTACGGTACCCGCGGTGATCAGGTTATAACCGATTCTGTGTGCAGAGGTTTCGTATGGAAGGCTCAGTGTAAAATTGAGAACTACGATAAGAATGTCGTGTTCCCAGTTACATTGGGCGACACTGTAAGGGTGTATCAGCTCGAGGAAAATGACATCGTATCTGGCAAGATCCTGAGTTATGATCGTAATCCACTTGATGAGAACACCGAAAGGTGCGATATCGTCATCGAATGGACGAAAAAGGACGGCTCGAAGCACAAGCAGACCTTCTCAAAGGTCTTGAAGAGGAAAATAACTGCTATTGAGGAGTATGAGAAGGTTGTTTCTGAGTTTGGTTACAACTGGTTGTCTGACAACCCCTTGTCTATAGGAGGTATCTCTCAGGTGAGCAAGGACGAGAATTGGACTGTGTCGGGTCGCACCGATACTTTCTCAGCTCTCATATCTAACGGTATCGAGCCTGTAAACACCATGTACAGCCTTTATCATGAGGCTGCAAAATATGAGAATAAGAAGTTCAATATATCTCATGACTTTGGTTTTGCAGACTTTAATCCTCGTGAGCGCAATACTTACGAGGAGGATATTGAGACTCCTCGAGGCGGTTACACCGCTAAGAGACTTCACAATAGCATCTCCACAAGCTACCTCGGCTATGCCCAGGATGCTTCGGAGAGCGTAGTCCTCCTCAAAGCTAAGGCTCATATCATCAATGAGGACTGGGACAAGAGCAAGTGCAAAGAGACCATCAGCGATGATAAGGTTAACTGGCATCTGGAGTTTGTAACAAAGTTCTCAGATGGTAGCGAGGAGAGAGTCAAGTTCGATTTCTCTGACTCTCGAATCCTGAAAAATTTGGGAGCATGGAGCAGTGAGGAGCTTAATAACAAATACTCCACCAGTGGGGTAGATGCTAAGGTAACCTCAACTGAACCAATCTCAAAGTCTCTTGAGGGAGCTGAGGCTAAGTGGAGTCGCGAGACTCGTAGCTTAGTATCAATCGTGACTCTTAATGGTAGCAAGCAGGAGAACAAGTGGAGCTCAGTGGAGCCCACAAATTTCTCTTGTACCTATAGAGATAAAACCTTCAGCTTTGAGGCTAATACCCTCAATGTCAGCAATACTGACAACCTCGGCAACGGGGTAGTAGAAGGTGACTACACTTGCTATCCGTACTCTGACGTATTGAAGTACGTCTGGGGAACGAATGTTAAATCCTCTACCGGCAACGGCACCATTAAGGTGAAGTCCGCTGCTCCGGTACCCGAGGAGGAGAGATTCTTCCCCCGTGAGTGGGGCGATCTTCTCGAGGTTAAGCAGACCACAAGTAACAACATGAGCCACGATGGCTATGTGTATATCTGGTCGTTGCACTTCGAGAAGGGTGTCCTTCCAGTAGTTGTGAAGTCAGGTGCAAGAGTGCCCAGCTGGGCATTTGAGTACTTCGAGTATACCTCGAATAAGGACTTCAACTCAGCAACCTATCAGGAGGCTGAGAACGTATGGATTAACACCGTTGCTTCAGATCAGGTCTCTCAGATGACTTGGTCTAGAGACGGAAAAGAGAAGGCGAATAAGGATTATAATATTGCCAAGTCTCAGAATTGGGATGAAGGTCATGTTGTAAACCGCCATTCGTCTACATCTACCTCTAGGTACGATCTGCAGGTATCCAACGGCCGTCTTACGGCTTCGGACACTTACACCGGTGCCTACATGGGTTCTTGGAAATAACTCTTCCCCGCATGGGGTCGATAGTGTGCGGACGTGTCCGTGCGATTTCCTCCCCATGGATATGTAATTTTTTTAAGTTTGGCACCTCGGGGCGTTCTTTGCATAAATCATGATTATTGCCAAGCATTCCGCAGCGCGGCGTGTGAGGGATAGAGCGGCTGTGCCGTATGATGATTGCAAGACGCACCCCGAGGTAAACCAACAAATTTATTCACAATCAAAAACAAAAAAATATGAGAACATATATTATCGCAGCAGCAATGATGGTAGCAATGAGCGCAAACGCTCAGGTAGAAATGTCCGATATGGAGTTCGCTCCTGTATCGGAAAGCGTCAAGTACAACTACCATCACGAGCTGGCCCACAAGGGACCGCACCGTGACGAAATCAAGAAGTTCGAGGGCAACAACCTCGAACCTACCATATATTACGACGTGGACAACCACGGGTGGTATTTTGATTTTCACGGAGATGTCGGCACGTTCGCCAATAACATGACCTACGGAGGCGGTGCCTCCTTCGGTTATGAGGGTAGAACATGGACGGCTGACGTCCGTGAGGTTATCCGCAAGGCTGTCGAAGACGAAGAGAGCGACCGCTCTAACGCGTTCCTTCAGTTCCAGACGGAGCTTCGCGTTTCTGCGAAGGTTCTGGAGTGGAATAATCACCACAGTGGGATTAAGCTGGGAGCAGCGTACACATTCCAGTTGTCGTCTTTCCTTGACCAGGACAAGGCGACTTGGACTGGAAAGGAGACAACCCCAGACGGGGTTACGACAACCACCACCAAGACAACTTCGGATCTCGATATCCGCGAGTTTACGAGTGGAATGTATGGGTTTGTGGAGTTTTTCCACAACTTTAAATTCTCTCCAATCAGCATCTTTGCTGGTGCTCATTACGGTGTTCAGCAGAACATCGTTCTGAATACCAACAAGGTGTTCGGACAGGGTGGTGTTTACGCAGGCGTGCGTATCCGTATCATGCGCCATGCTTCGTATAATACTCAGGCAATGGATGCTAGAGGTTATACAAAAGCTGACGTGTGGAACATGCGTAATGACATGCGTCCATACCAGTCTCCAAGTAAGTGATAAACGTTTTACTATAAGAACAGCACCTTTTCCTTAATCGGGAAGGTGCTGTTCGCATTTTAAAACTAAATGATCATCCCTCGCTGAGCCGTAGGCGAATGTATTAAAATATAAAGTCATCCCTCGCTGAGCCGTAGGCGAATGCGTCAAAATAATAAAGTCATCTACGAATCATTATTTTTTAAATCGGAAGATGCCTGGACGATTCCTGCCGGAATCGAGGCATGACGTTTTTGTTATAAAACCAAAGAGTCATCCCTCCGAACGAAGTGAAGTCAAGGGATCTACCGAATCATTATTTTATTCTTTTATTCGAAGTTACCTAATATAATCAAAGAGAGGATTGTAATTGACCCTCAAAAGTTTTACCTATTGAATTAAATTCAGCAGTTCATCACGTGTCAGATTAAAGTTGCTGTCAATCCATATTTGTTCAAGCCGGTTCAGAGTTTGACCGATTTTACGATTGCCTTTAACTCCCTTATTTACTACATCACGGCCACGAATTGGAAAAATCGGCACAACCGAATTTTCAATCTCTTGCAGCAGATTAGCGACATTTTGACCTTCAAAACCGTAAATCGCCGCACCGAGCAATATTTTATCAATACAAAATTGTTTGCCGTAACGATAAATAAACTGCATTCTTGATTGCAGCGGCATAATATTTTCCGGCTGTAAATCTATCTTAGCCCACTGCACAAAAGTTTCTTTTTGCTTTTTGGTAAAGCGCAGTATTCCTGCCATATTTTCGGCAGCGGCCGCTTTGGGTTGATACAAAACAAACAGTCGCCGCAAAAAATTTCCCTCATACCTATTGTCCGCCACCAAACAGCTTAAACGCTCCAACGCATCTAAATGCCGCGATTTAGGCAAAAAATAGGCCAGAATGTCATTATCATAAATAATCTTCATAGAGGCAGCCGCGTTTGGAGTTATCAAAATTTTAAACAGCTCATCACGCACCCGCTCAATAGCAATCGAACGCAGGCTGTTTTTATGCTGAATACAGGCGGCAAGCGAAGCCTTATCCATTGATTTTTTACCGAATTTGGCATAAAAACGAAAAAAGCGCAAAATACGCAGATAATCTTCTTCAATGCGCTCATCCGGATTGCCGATAAAGCGCACGATACCGTCTTTCAAATCAGCTATGCCGTTATAATAATCAAAAACATTGCCGCGCAAATCGGCATAAACCGCATTAATCGTCAAATCACGCCGCGCCGCATCGGCACTCCAATCATCAGTAAATTCAATTTCATATTTACCCAATTCGTTTTTAACACTGCGACGCAAAGAGGCAACTTCCAGAATCTGGTCATCAATAACAACCCCGATGGTAGCCTGTTTTAAGCCTATCGGAACGGTTCTAAGCCCACGGTTTTGGCATGCTTCAATCAGTTCATCGGGAGATAAGTCGGTAGCCAAATCCAAATCAAATCCGCTCAATCCGGCCAACGTATCTCTCACAGCACCGCCGACAAAGCGAATAGTGCCGCCGCTGCTTTCAACTGCCTCAAACAAACGTCCGATTTTGGCTGATTTTACGATTTTTGACATATCCAGATATTCAGGTATGAACATAATGCAAAAAACCTCTTGTTATTTTGATGAAATTTTAATAGTTTATATACACATTTTTTATATAATCCAAGTGAATTTTAATAAAAAAGGATAAATAGATGTTAAAATATTTTTTGGTACTCGGAAGTTTGTTTATTTCGGCGGCGGCTCAGGCTGCTAACCAGCCGCAGCTTTTGGGGGAATACGGTGATTGGACCGCATGGACTTATAACGATCGCGGCAATGTGATTTGCTATATGGCATCAAGTCCGAAGAAAGATGAAGGAAAATATACTAAACGCGGCGATATCTATACGGTTGTAACCCACCGTCCGTCTGAAAAATCATTCGATGAAGTCAGCTTTGTTGCCGGATATACCTATAATCCGAAAGCAACACTGGTAGTGAAAATCGGTAATGGAGTTTTCCGCAATACATTTACCGAAGGCGATAAAGGATGGATGATTAATAATGCCGAAGATCAAAAATTGGTTGCGGCAATGAAACGCGGCGAGCGTATGATTGTTGACGGCCAATCAAGCCGCGGCACAGCTACCAAAGATACATATTCGCTTAAGGGTTTTACCAGCGCATATCAAGCAATATCCGCTAAATGTAAGAAAAAATAAATATGGCTAAAACAGAACTCATAGGACTGAGTAAAGAAGAATTGCAAAAGGCTTTGACCGATATCGGGGAAAAGCCTTTTCGCGCAAAACAGCTGTGGCAATGGCTATATTACTTCGGCGAAACCGATTTTGAAAAAATGAGCAACCTGTCAAAGGTTTTGCGTGCAAAGCTAGCCGAAAATTTTACCATTACCCGTCCTAAAATCGTAACCGAGCAACTGTCTTCTGATAAAACCCGTAAATGGCTGCTGGAATTTGCCGATGGACAGCGTGTGGAAATGGTTTATATTCCGGAAGAAGACAGAGGCGCTGTATGTATTTCGACACAGGTCGGATGCGCGGTGGGGTGTCGCTTTTGCCATACCGGCAGCCAAAAATTAACCCGAAATTTAACCGCCGGAGAAATCGTCAGCCAGTTTATGGTGGCGCGCGATACATACGGTGAATGGCCAAGTCCCACCAACGAAACGCGCTATCTCTCCAATATAGTGGTTATGGGAATGGGGGAGCCGCTGCACAACATTGAAAATACCATTAAAGCTCTAAATATTTTAACCGACGGCGAGGGGATAGCCATATCACGCCGCCGTGTTACTATGTCTACTTCAGGTATTGCGCCGAATATCGTACGTGCGCTTAAAGAAACCGGTGTGCGCTTGGCGGTGTCGCTGCATGCGCCGAACAATACTTTGCGTTCTCAGATTATGCCGATAAACAATCGTTATCCGTTGGAAGAAGTGCTTTCTGCTTGTCGGGAATATCAGGGTAACGATGGCAGCCGCTACATTACGTTTGAATATCTGATGCTTGATGGTGTCAACGATTCGTTTGAGTGTGCTCATGAGCTGATAGCACTGATGAAAAAGTATGGTTTGCGCGCAAGTTTTAATCTGATTCCGTTCAATCCGTGGCCGGGATGTATCTTTAAGCCGAGCTCGAATAATCGAGTTCATGCCTTTGCTCACGAATTGGAAAAGGCCGGTTTTGCCGCACCGGTGCGCGTGGCACGCGGACAAGATATTTTAGCGGCTTGCGGCCAATTAAAATCAAAAAAAGAGCAAGAGATTAAATAAGCCCGATTTTCTGCGCCGTAATCACTGCCTGTGTGCGATTGCTGACATGAAGTGAACGCAGCAGAGCGTTTATATGCAGCTTAACCGTCGATTCGGAAACTCCCATATCGTATGCAATTTGCTTATTTGATTTGCCTTGTGCAATCAAGTCAAGAACTTGAGACTGCCGCGTAGTCAGGGTTTTGATGCCGATATTACGAGAACTCAGTGCATTAATCGGAGCATTTTCCAACAGATTCGGCGGAACGTAATTGCCGCCTTCGATAATCAGCCGCAACGCATTATTAAAAACCTTAACTTCCGAACGCTTAGGGATATATCCCTTAACACCGGTAGCGAGAATGGTACGGATAGTACGGCTGTCTTCGGAGGCAGAAACCACGATTATTTTCATTTTAGGAGCCATGGCGTGAATTTGTTTCAAACTTTCAAGCCACGGCATATCTTGCATTTCCACGTCCAACAGCAATACGTCAATTTGCGATTCGGTGTTCAGAATTTTAAATACCTGCGAATAACCGGAAGCCTGTAAGATAACAGCATCAGGGACTATTTCTTCCAGTCGCAGGGCCAGTCCGTCGCGAAACAACGCGTGATCGTCCGCAATCAGAATTTTCATGTACAATCTCCTCTTAGTTTTAGCCATGTAATCGGTCATTTATATATTGCCGATTATGCATATTTAAAGACGTTCAAGAGAATAGTTGCAAATTTATTTTTTAGGCAGTTCAATATATTTAACGCCGGCTTCGGCAAACATCTCCGCCGAATAGCGCAGCTTGTCGCGCCAAGTATTTTTCGGATCATTAATATCTGATTTATATTCGTATGTAACCACTTCTTTGATGCCGGCCTGAATAATGGCACGAGCACAATCGGTACAAGGTGTCAGTGTACAAAACATGGTGCAGCCTTTCAGGCAAGTTCCGGTAAGACAAGCATTAAAAACCGCATTGCGTTCGGCATGCTCAAAAAAATCATACTTAGTCGGACGCTCCAAACGTTCCGGTACGCCATCAATCACTCCTCGGACAAAGCCGTTATAGCCGGTGGCGCGAATTTCTTTATCCGGCCCAACCACAACCGCACCGGTCTTTGTCGACGGGTCTTTCGACCAAGTCGATATCAACTCGGCAAGTTCCAAAAAGCGATAATTCCATTTTTCCGAAAACATTTTACGATTCCTCTTTTCTTATACCCGAATGAATTTTAGCAATAAATTATTCTGTTTCAAACAATTATATTTAAGTTATTGACAACATAGAAGTTTCGGGTTATACCACCGACAAATATCAATTTTTATCCTTACTATTATGATTTATGTTTTATCTTGGGCTGAACTGTTTACGGTAATAGCCTTTATGGTTTTCGGCACAGTTTTGCGTAACCACCGCTATGAACAAGTGCCAATCAGTATTTGTGATCGTTTGATTTGCTACGCCATGGTTTTGTATGTTACCGCCGCTTTTCTGACGGCGTTACCGTTGGTGGAAGTCGAATGGAGTTATCAAAACATCGCTATTATTGCCGCTCACACCGCATATCATTTTGTGGTCGGAGTGTTTTTGCTGTTTGCTTTGGTAAAGTTTGCCGACGTTCCGTTCCGCTATGAAAAAAGCCATCTTCTCGCCCGCGGCGCCCTGTATTTTGCCTTTTTGTTTGAGACCTCGGCGCTGTGCGCATTTGTGATTTGCTGTGTACTGTACTTTTAAGTGAAAAAGGTTTCGGTTAATGTGCCGAAACCTCTTTCGCTTATGGAGCTTATTCAATATTTTATCTAGAGCGAAAAGCCGTGATTTAGCTTGACAATCCTTAAAAATTAATTAAGTTATAGCCAACACTTAATATATTAAACAGGAGAAAAAAATGAGTGCTATTGTTGATATTCATGCAAGAGAAATTTTAGATTCGCGCGGTACGCCGACAGTTGAAGCCGAAGTTGTTTTACAATCCGGCGCTTTCGGCAGAGCCGCCGTTCCGAGCGGTGCTTCCACCGGTGTACACGAAGCGGTTGAACTGCGTGACGGGGATAAAGCCCGTTTCGGCGGTAAAGGCGTTTTGAAGGCAGTTGAAAACGTAAATGAAGAAATTTTTGACGCTTTGGTGGGCTATGAAGCCGAAGATCAAATTGATATTGATACCAAAATGATTGAGCTTGACGGTACCGAAAACAAAGGTAAGCTCGGCGCCAATGCGATTCTTTCCGTTTCTTTGGCTGTTGCCAAGGCTCAGGCGGAAGAAGCAGGTTTGCCGCTTTATCGTTATTTGGGCGGTACCATGGCTCGTACTTTACCGGTGCCGATGATGAATATTTTGAACGGCGGTAAGCATGCCGATAACCCGATTGATATTCAGGAATTTATGATTATGCCGGTGTCTGCCACTTCGATTCGCGAGGCGATTCGTATGGGTGCCGAAATCTTCCAAACCTTAAAGAAAAACTTGAAGGCTGCCGGTCAAAATACCAATGTCGGCGATGAAGGCGGATTCGCTCCTAATTTGCAATCGGCTGATGAGGCTCTGACTTTCATTGTCAATGCCATCAAAGATGCCGGATATAAACCGGGTGAAGATGTTGTTTTGGCTCTCGATGCCGCTTCTTCCGAATTCTACAAGAACGGCAAGTATGAAATGGAAGGCGAAGGCAAGTCTTATACCAACGCACAGATGGTAGAATATTATAAAGGTTTGTGCGATAAGTTCCCGATTTTCTCGATTGAAGACGGTATGGCCGAAGATGACTTTGAAGGTTGGAAATTGTTGACCGATGCTTTGGGCGGCAAAATTCAACTCGTCGGCGATGACTTGTTTGTTACCAATCCGGCTCGTTTGCAAATGGGCTTCGATAAGGGTATTGCCAATTCTATTTTGATTAAAGTTAACCAAATCGGTACTTTAACCGAAACCATGAAGGCGGTTGATATGGCTCAGCGCCACGGTTATACGGCTGTTTTGTCGCACCGTTCCGGTGAAACCGAAGATACGACTATTGCCGATATTGCGGTTGCTACCAACTGCGGCCAAATCAAAACCGGTTCTATGTCTCGTACCGATCGTATGGCGAAATACAATCAGCTGATTCGCATTGAAGAAGAACTCGGCGATATGGCTGTTTATGCCGGTAAGTCGATTTTGAAAAATAAATAATCCAACCAAAATCAAATGAAAAACGCCGCTTCAAGTGAGGCGGCGTTTTTGTGTGGATAACAAACAATTAAAAGAATGTCCATACAATAGTATTGTTGTTGGTAGAGGTACAAGCAGCCACAGCTTCGGCAATAGTAACATTACCTGCCGTTGCCAATTTTTCGGTACTGTTAATTTTTACCGACCATAAACCGGAAGTTTTCCCTTGTCCCCATTCTTTAGTAGAGAGTTCAATACAAGAATCTTGCGGTATCATTCCAAAGGAAACGGCAAAAGCTTTGTTGGTTCGCTCGCCTTTGTTGGCAACATTAAGCAAGACTGTTCCGCCGTAAGTATTGACCATTGAATCTCCGTCTATCATATCATCCGGAACCAGATGAGATTTTTTAATCAGGTTCATGTTAGGATTGCCGCCGGTAGACAAAGCAGTATATACTTTGTGTCCGGCAAAAAGAGCGCGAGTGCTGGCCGTAATCTGTGTTAATTGGTCAATTGTTTTATTGACACGGTAGACGTTCATTGCCTTGGAATAACCGGCAATACCACCTACAGAAAGCACGCCGATAATTGCCAAAACACCGAGCATTTCAATCATTGATCGACCGGATTCGTTTGTTTTCATGATGATTCTCCTTATAATTACTTTATGGTAGCATAACAAAATTTGTGTAGCTCGTCAATTACGAAAAATGATATATGACAGAGGTTAATTTCAAATTAAAAAAAGAAGGAACAAATTAATGTTCCTTCTTTTTTTTAAGCTACCGGAATCAGTTGGTAGATTCGCTTATTAACCAACTTCAGAAAATCGGTAACGACCTGCGATTTTTCAAAATCTTTTAAGTCATCCACAAGCTCTAACAGCTTAATCAAATCAAACTGTTTGAGGTAGTGTTCAACTTGCGATGGGTTTTCCTGCATCAGTTTGAAAAAATTAACAGGTTTGCCCCCGCGGCGTTTTAGTTCGTCTTCCACCTTTTTCAACGCCTCTTTGACGGCTGTTTTTTGCTTGTCATTAAATGTGGCAAAAAAGTACTCATCATCCATACAAATCGTCAGCGCAGACCAAAATTCAGAAAGCTCTTCCATATCGAAGTCCTCAAGTTGACCAACTTCGATTACCGCAACAATCAGCATAATCTCGGTTACTTCCATAATAATTTATAATTTAATAATTATCACTTATGTGTATATTGTATAGATAAAACAACAAAATATCAAGCTAAAAGATAATACCGTTTTTTAGGCTGAAAAATTGTGCATCATGGCGCAGCAGTTCAAAATTTTGCGATTCGGTGGAAGTTATCCACGCCTGTAAGCGAAGTGCACGTATTTTATCAAGCAATGCATCGCGTTTGCAATCATCAAGATGAGTCGTAACTTCATCCAACAGTAATACCGGCACAAAACCTTTGTATAATATTTGGCATTGCGTTTGCGCCAAAATAATACTGACAAGTAATGCCTTTTGCTCTCCGGTAGAGCATAATTCCGCCGGCATATTTTTTTTCTTAAAATAAACTTTAAAATCGGTGCGGTTAATACCGTCAACATAATCATTATAAAGCAGATTGCGTCGCTGCTTGGCCAAAAATGCAGCATAAAAATCTTCTACTTGCAATGCCGGATTCGTATCAAGCATTTTTTCAATTATTCCATCCAGTTCAAGCCGTACATTCGGAAAAATATCGTCTGGTTCTTGCTCTATAAATGTATTTAGTCGAGCAATTTGCTCGCGCCGCGCTGCAGCAATAGCAACACCGGACGCAGCCATATCCGTTTCCAACGATTGCAGCCAATATTCATCGGTTTGTCCCGATTTTATCAGTTGTGTCCATTGGCGATATAAATGTTCAAACGCTGCAGTCCGCTTGGCATGTTCTAAATCAAAGGCATATACCAGCCGGTCAAGAAAACTGCGCCGTGGCTGAGGCCCGCCCAAAAAAAGACGATCCATCTGCGGTGTAATCCAAATAGCAGAAATGTATTTGCCGAGTTCGGCTTGCTGTGTTATTTTTTGCTGATTGATTTTGACAATACGGCGGTCATAAGCTCGAGTTCCTTCGTCATCTAAATCTTCTTTAATGGAATGCTGTAATGCTGTACCTATTGTGTATTCTTCATTGTTATGCAGAATATCCGCAGCCACACTCCAATCGTTGAGTTTAGGTATTTGGGCTTCATTATCAAAACAAATCCTCTTAATTTCCGAAAGTTTAGCTCCTCGCAAACCGCGCCCCGGAGTTAAAAAAGAAATTGCCTCTAAAATATTGGTTTTTCCTGAGCCGTTTTCACCGGTTAAAATAATCGGGCAAATTTCTGTTTGTAAACGCATGTTTTTATAATTTCTAAAGTCAGTTAAAGTCAGGCGTTTAACACCTGACTTTAATTTTGTAAATGTTTCGATTGTCGACTTGATATCAGTCAAATTACACTCTCATTGGCATCAAAACATAAATAGCACTGGAATCGGATGTATCATGAATAACCGAAGGAGAAGAACTGTCTTTGAAACTGAAACGAACAGTGTCGCCGCGAATCTCTGCCAAAATATCCAGCAGATAGCGGAAATTATATCCGATTTCGAGTGACTCATTGTCGTATGTTGCTTCAATTTCTTCAATAGCACTGCCCAAATCAGGATTCGAAGTCGTCAAAATAACGTGATTTTTGTTGGCAATCATTTTGATTGCACGTGTGCGTTCGGCAACTACCGAAACACGATCAACCGCAGTAGCCAATGTTTTAACACTCAACTCTAAAATCTTGTTGTTTCCGGTCGGAATAACTCGTTCATAATCCGGATAAGTACCATCAATCAGCTTAGAAGCCAAAGTTATGTCTTCCAGTGTGAAACGAACTTTGCTGTCAGATAGTGCAATTTTAATGGTTTCTGCCGCGGTATCATCAAGCAACTTACGGATTTCACTCACTGTTTTGCGCGGCAAAATAACACCCTGCATACTTTCGGCTCCTTGCGGCAAAGGGCTCTCAACACAAGCCAAACGATGTCCGTCGGTGGCCACAATGCGCAACACTTTAGTCTCACCTTCGTCTTTCGGGTGAATATATAAGCCATTCAGATAATATCTGGTTTCTTCGGTAGAAGCGGCAAACTGAGTGCGGTCAATCACATCTTTGAGCTCATCGCGTTTCATCTCAAAATTAGTAGGCAAAGCGTCGGCGGAAATCGCCGGAAAATCTTCGACTCCGATTGTCGGCAACGAGAATTCCGATCTGCCCGACGCAATCTTCAGTTGGTCTTTCTCATCAGGATAGGTCAGCTCAACATCGGCACCGTCTGAAAGCTTGCGCACAATGTCGTACAGCATGTGTGCCGGTGCGGTAATAGCTCCGTTTTCCAAAATCTTAGCATCAACAACTTCGGTAATTTCCGTATCCATATCGGTTGCCTTAAAACTGATACCGTTGTTATCGGCCTCAATGCGCACATTGGAGAGAACCGGAACGGTGTTGCGCCTTTCAACAATATTTTGAACGTGTCCCAAAGTTTTGAGCAAAATAGCTTTTTCAATTGCAAATTTCATCGTTTTTACCTTATTTTGTTTTTATGATACGCCTACATTAGCAAAACTGCCCACAAAGAAGAAGTTTAAAAAAGATTCTTCAACAGCTTTTTAGCACTCAAGCGCACGGCGCAAAGAATCAACACTCTCTGCCATAGACGTATCTTCGAGCACCAATTCTTCTACTTTGCGAACCGCATGCATAACCGTTGTGTGATCACGGTCAAACTTGCGTCCGATTTCCGGCAGAGAGCGCGAAGTTAACTGTTTTGCCAGATACATGGCAATCTGTCTCGGGCGGGCAACATTGCGGGCACGGCGAGAAGATTGCATTTCTTTAACCGAAATATTAAAGTATTCCGCAACCTTTTTTTGAATTTCATCAATTGTGGTTTTGCGATCGATTGAACGCAGCATATCTTTTAATACATCTTGCGTCATATCGAGAGAAATTTCGTGTCCCGGCAGCAATAATGAATGTGCGGCGATTCGCTTAAGCGAACCTTCCAATTCGCGAATGCTTGAAGATATTTTCTGCGCCAGAAAATCAGCCACATTATCCGGCAGAGTAATACCCAACTGTTCTGACTTTTTACGCAGGATTCCTAAACGCAATTCATAATCAGCCGGCATAATATCTGCTACTAACCCGCTGTTTAAACGCGATTTTAAGCGTCCTTCAATACCGTCTAAATCGTTCGGTGACTTATCGGCGGAAAGAATAATCTGTTTGCCGCTCTCAATCAAAGAATTAAAGGTGTAGAAAAATTCATCTTGTGTTTTGGTTTTGTTGGCCAAAAATTGAACATCGTCAATCATCAACACATCAACTGAACGGAACTGCTCCTTAAAGGCATCCGTATCTTTATAACGCAACGCATTTACGAACTTATATAAAAATTGTTCGGCCGAAATATAAACCACGGTACGGTTAGGATCGGCATTCTTAATATATTGCGCCACTGCGTGCATCAGGTGTGTTTTACCCAATCCTACACCGGAATATAAAAACAACGGATTAAACGAAATACTTTTGGATTCGGCTACTTTACGCGCTGCAGCATAAGCAAACTCATTGGTTTTGCCTACCACAAAACTATCAAATGTATAAGCCGGATTTAATTTTGAAGCCAGAGAATCGGTGTTACCGAAACTGTTGGCAACGCCATATATTTTTTGCGGTGTAGGGGTGGTTTTTATTTGTTTAATTAAAGAATTGTCGGAAGATATATTCTGTACCACAACTTGTATTGACTTAAGCTCCGGATTCTTACGTTCCCAAATACGGTGGATTCGTTCCGAATAATGCGTTATCACCCAGTTTTTCATAAACGCCGTGGGCGCACCGATTCGCATTACTCCGTTATCAAACGAGTTTACGCACAGCGGCTTCAACCAACTGTCAAAAGCAGTTTGCCCGAATTCCATTTTTAACTGACCACATACTTCTTCCCATTGATCATTAATAGATAAGTTATAATTTTTTATTGCTTCTTCAGCCATTTTTCCCGTCCATAAAAATCAATTAACCAAACTGAAACAAAACTGCGGTGGAAAAATGCAAAAATAAGTTTTTGCAAGCCCAATCCATCGCACTTGCCCGATACATCAGTCCGCGATTGGCTTTATTATTATATATAAATCGGGCATCAAAAAAACACTCCGTTATATATCAGCCGAATCTGAACCAAGACTCCTTTGTGGCGGTCAAGCTGTCCGTTTCGCCAAATCGAGAGTAACTTTATTAATTACGCCCCGAAGAAAGTGTAAATAAATTGTTAACAGAAAAAAATATAAATTCAATAGAACATTTTGAGAACATTACAATTAAATTTCTTGACAACGTATTTTTAATCAAGTGCGGTATAATCATTTGATAATGCACAAAAAAACGCAAACCGATTCGTTGTTGAATCAATTTGCGTTTTTAAATTTAAATCCGGATTCTCTATATATTAGAGAGCCTTAATTTTTTGGGCTAAACGAGAAATTGTACGTGAAGCAGTATTCTTTTTGAATACGCCTTTTTGAGCAGCGCGAGCCATCTCGCTTTCTGCCGTTTTGAAGGCCACTGCAGCGCCTTCTTTATCATTGGCGGCAACCAAAGCCAAAACCTTCTTTACGAAAGTTCTTACACGACTTCTGCGTGCGCCGTTGATTTGAGCGCGTTTATTATTATGTACAATTCTTGTTTCTGCCGACTTATGATTGGCCATATTATTTCTTCCTATTAAAAAATGTTAATATAAAATTTACTCTGGTAAACGTTATAACCACGACAACGGCATAAAGTCAACCAAAATTTTATATTTTTTTGTTTTTTTACGGTTTTGTTTTAACGGTTATCCTGACAATCAGCGGAGAAACGGATTCTCTGACTACTTCCAGAGTTTCACCTTCACGATAAAAAAGCAGGTCGTTACCTCGATTCCCCTGATATATCCAGCCCAGTTGCGGCAGGGATTCGTTATAAAAATCGGCAATGGCGGAAAATTTGAGTTTCGGCGCATTGAAATAGGCCTCCAGCAGACGTGTTTCCTCATTTCCGAACAAAACGTCGTCTTGCGTTATTTGGTGCATTCCCTCAAGCATCGGCACATCATCCATACCCTCAATAAATTGCTCGGCTTGTGTCGAAAATGAATATACCAAAAATAAAAGAATTGTCATCAACCGCAGATTTTTCATTTATTTACTCCTATTTTTGCAAGGTCGAACAATAAAAAGTCGAACGTCCGCCTTGTACTATCTTACGGATGCCGCCGGTTTTTGCAATATCGCACTTGCAATCCGGACAGCGCTTGCCGGCTTTGTCATACACGCAATGATGTTGTTGAAAATAGCCGATATTTCCGTCGGGACGGCGATAATCGTGAATAGTCGAACCGCCGGCTTTAATGGCCTCTTCCAAAATAAGGCGTGTATATTTAATAATTTCTTTTGCTTCCGATTCGGATACGGCGCAACTTTCTCTTTCCGGACGGATTCGCGCTCGATAGAGTATTTCCGAAGCATAGATATTGCCGATTCCGCTGATAATTTCTTGATTTAAGAGCGACAATTTGATAGCGCATTTGCGATTCGCCAATTTTGAGAGCAAATACTTTGGTGTCAGATTCGCATCCCACGGGTCAAGGCCGACGTTTTGGAAACAATGATGTTGTCGCAGCTTGGTAGATTCGCCGAGCAAAACCAGCCCGAAACGCCGTGTATCGTTATAATAAATAACGCCTTTATCGGTTTCGATGATAATGTGGTCGTGTTTTTCGCTTTGCGGTAACAACGTCGATTCGATACGTATTTTGCCGCTCATTCCGAAATGCCAGATAATCGTAAGCCCGTTACTTAAATCCATCAGCATATATTTGGCGATTCGCCGCAATTTAATGATTTTGGCACCGCGGATTCGCTCGGCAAAGTCGGCCGGAACAAGTTCACGCAAACGCGGTTGTTTAACAATCGCATTACGAATCACTGCGCCGTCAACGGCGGCGGCTACGGTATTTTTGATGGTTTCGACCTCTGGTAATTCCGGCATAAAATTTATTCTCCTTTAATAATTATAATATATAGTCGTGAGCAGATTGCAAACCTCTTGCCATTATTTATAAACAGGGTTACATTAAAAGAATCGATTTAATGTGATGATATTGAGAAGATGATTAAAAAACGCAGCAGAAAATATTATGCCCCGCAAAACGAAGATAACACCGTGCATATCTGCGACCATCCCGATTGTAACGAAAAAGGCGAATATCGCGCGCCCAAAGACAGGAACTTGAAAGATTACTATTGGTTTTGCCTCAAACATGTTGAGGAATACAATCAGAAATGGAATTATTACGGCGAGGGATATGACGCAGAGGCGGAAGAAAAAGTCAAACGGCGTTTTTCACATCGTTTCAAATCTAAAGTCAGCTATCAGTTCGGTTATGATTTATGGGAAGAGGCGGCATTTTTTGATGACGGCTACGAAAGCCCGTCTGACGGTAATCGTGAATATTCCGCCGACGGCATTTATTTTACGGTGGAAGAGCGGAAATATATCAAGACGCTGGAAATGAATATTCGCGATATCAATCCCGATTCGCTGAAAAAACAATATAAGAAAATGGCAAAAAAATATCATCCGGACATCAATCAAGACGATTCGTCGGCCGAAGAAAAATTCAAACAAATATCCGAAGCTTATCACCACTTAAAAGAAAAATTCGCTCGGATTCCCAATTATGATTTATTCAAGGAATAGGGTTTTGCCGATTCTCCATCTGAATGACGAAATTTTCTTGACAAATTTGATGAAATTTGGCATAATAAAGGCAAATTTTAGTTATTTAGTTATTTTTATTATATGGAAAAAAAAGTAGGACTTTTAAAGTTAGGAGGAATCAACGTAAAAATCGTTGAGGACGATGTAACCTGCGAGCTTGCTGATTGCATCGTTGTTCCCGAGTTTAACAATTGTGCTTCATACGGAGGTGTCGGCGGTGCTTGTGTTCGCCGCGGTTTGCGCAAGGGAATGGAAGCATACGACAAGCGCGCTCAGCAGCAGCCGTTTGCGTTTGGCAATGCCTTCTTGACCGAAAGTGGACGTGATAACCTGTTTCTGGGGCATGTAGTTACAGTCGGGGCACCTGCTGAAGAACAGTTTGAGGCTGTTTTCAAGTCGGTCTACAACATTATCCGCGATTGCAATCAGAGGCCGTATGCCACGATTTGCCGCATTGCGATTCCCGAGCTTGGAACCGGCATTATCGGCAACCTGACGCAGGAACAGAGTGCTCGCGCCATCATCGGTGCCGTTGATGCTTTCTCTCGTGTTTGCGGTGCTACCATAGTCGATGAAGTTGTGCTGTGTGTCTACAAGGCGTCCACGGCACCTGCCGAAAAGGTACTTGCTGACGGCTCTTTCCGCGATTGCAAGTTCGAAGTCGGACAGAAAATCTTTGATCCGATGGACTGGCTGCACGGGATGGGGCTTGAGTTCAGCAAAGCCTGACAAATAAAAAAGTAAGGAGTAATGCTTGAAGCATTGCTCCTTATTTTTTTTGCATAAAAATTCAAGCAAATATCTGCGGCTTTTCAATATTTAAAGGATAAATTCGAGCGGATTCCGAATTATGATTTATTCAAGGAATAAGACTGTTTAACGAAAATTCTTGCCAAAATACAAAAACTGCGGTATACTGAAATCCTAAAAAATAAGGATTAAGACGACATTATATATATTATTAATTTCCACTTTATAAGCAGGATAAGTTTTGTGTTTGTGTCTTATGATATGAATGCAGAATAACGTTGAAATAAAAGAAGAAAAACGGACAGTTGGTGAAGCACAGTAACCGACGAAATCTCAAAATACTTCGTGCAGTCAGATATTTTTTAATGTCAGATTGTTGATTCTTTTTTTCAATTCCGAGAGATAATTTGGAAGCTAAATTGCCCGTTTGCGAGTCCTGAAAGGGAGTAAGTAAATGGGAAAAAGTATGCAAATTTTTGATCGTGCTGGTTTTGAGTACACCTTGTGCGCAAACGTAAATGACGCTCGTGCAGAGAAAAACTTCGTTGCTTTCAAATCTAACGGTACTCCCGTCGTGATTCGTAACGGTAAGCCCGCAAAATCGTCGTTCTTCACGGACGGTGAAGGGCGTTGGGCATCGCTAATTAATTCTTCGAAGCCTGAGAAGGTGGAGAAGGCGCTGAAGAAGCCCGAGAACCCAGCAATCGTCCTTAAGGATGGTGAGCTGGTGTGCCAGTGGGTGTCCATGAGCGGCATTAAATGGCACGATGACCTCGGTCGCATCTTCTTCCTGATTTCTAAGTGGGATAAGGAGGAGTTGGAAGCTGACGGTCTCGGCTATATCACTGCCGAAAGCGACGGCACCTATGAGAACATCCGCTACATCGCCAACGATGGTAAGCAGGAGGTAGAGGTGCCCAGAGTGCTCTACAATGAGCACAACAAGGCCTTTACCGTAGGAGCCAACGTTAAGGCAATGGCTTATGCAGAGATGCGCAAGCGTTGCAACGCCGGAATCTTCCGTAAGAACGTTGGACGCCCCGTCTATGCCCGGCAAACCGAAACCGGCGAGCTGATCATGGCTCATACTTTCGGTGCCTATGAGGCTGCCGAAGTGGCCAAGGGCAACGGTGCCTGGCTGGTCGACTATGTCGAGGGCGGTAACGGCGGTTGGGAGGTCTCCGCAGAGGAGTTCTTCAAGCGTTACGAATTTGCCGCTGTGGCAGAGGACGGTCGTGCAATTTTCCTGCCGACATCAGCTAAGTCGGTATGGATTCATCTGTTGGGTAGCTACATCTTCTGCATTCCGCAGTGGGGTGACAGTATGGTCGCCATGACCAACCCTCAGGTGAACGTCACCAACCCTGACGACGTCTACGCATGTAGCTACGTTGAGTTCTACGGCACTGAGAACGTGTCGGGGGCTTACGAGCTGGTGAAAGTGCTCTATCTCGGCGCTCCCGAGCCCGTCATACTTGAGTTCCAGGAGACTCTCGAGGGATACCTGACGACTACATTCGGAATCCCAAAGAGTGCCATCACGGCTTCCAACCTGTCTAACTTCCTTAAGGAGACGATGGGTGTGCCGCAGGAGCTTTCAGTATTGCAGGGCAAGCTGACTAAGGCGGTTGCCTAGCATACTAGAAAGAGACGTTTCCTTAACCGGAAACGCCTCTTTTTTGTTGTTAACTTTATTTCACGTCCATAAATCTTAACGCTCACGTCCTTTTTTGATAGCCGCGGTGACTGCAAAGTTCGGTCCTTCGGCGGTAGGCTTTTCGGTCTGCGATTCGGGTGAAGTATGTGCCATATCGTATTTTTGCATGGATTGTTTGATGTATTCATCAAGCATTGCCGCTTCTTCCGGTGTACGCGCGCCATCGGCATCAACCGCTTTCACTTTTTCCAAATATGCCTTTATGTTCGCGGAATATTGTTCGGCATTTTTCGCATCCTGACACATAATTTTTTTTAGAGATTCCTCACAAATCAAGTTGCGCTTTGCAAGTTCTTGTTTAATATATTCATTTAAGTCAAAATCAGGAGTTACATATTTTCTTACATCCCCCAAACCCATAATATTTTCAAACATGGCATTAGTACGTTCGTGATATTGTTTAAGTGTTTCCGGATTTTCCTCCATTGCCCAGACCGGATAATCATTATAAACCGGAACAGAGTTCCAGAACGCTTGTTTGCTGTATTCGGATACAATGGTTTGTTGCGTTGCTTCGTCGTACTCAGATGTATTATTTGTTTCAAGCCACTTATCATTAACATATTTGGCAACATAAGCCTCCATATTTTCCATATTCGGATTTTCCGACAATGTTTTTTGTAAATCTTTTGTATCAATGGCGAGGTAATCAAAATACTTCACATTACCGGTTGCTTTATACATATCGAGAGCCAATCCGGCTTGCGACATGTTTGCCTTTATTTCAGTCATCATATTCAGTTTAGCCATATATTCCGGTGGTAAATCAAACTGGCGATTGCCGTAGTTTTTATCGTCTTCCAAGTGAGCCATTTCGTGTTCTATAAGTGAAAACAATGAAGTATTGTTGGATTTTTCGGTAAAAAATTCAACTTGTTTCTTAGCTTCTTCTTCACTCAGTTCGTATTTCTCCATAAACATCTGTACGCAGTCGTCACGGTCGTCCTCATCCATTTTATAGTTATAAACAAATATATGATTTTCTCCATCATAAGCAGCGGAATATAGCGTCTCATCATTATGTAGAGCGGAATATAAATCTACCTCTTTATATTCAATAGTCGTATTTTCGGAGAATTTTTCAACCATATTGTCAAGATGTGAGTCACTCCATGTATCAAAATCAACTTCGTATTTGCTTAAAATCAGCTCATTTCTATTTTTATTTTGCTTCAATTTATACATATTAGATTTTGGGTCATACACCACATCAAAGCCGTATTTTTGCTGCAAATCTACAGCTTTTTCCAAGACACTCTCTCCATTGGTAATCAGTTTATCGTTGCCAGCCATATTTTGACTCCTATCTTTTTCCTACAATTATACCATAATCTTACACTTTTTGCATTAAATTTTTGTTACAAAAAAACAGCCGATATTGCTACCGGCTGTCGGGGTAATATAAACTATCTACTACGTGAAATCTTTTGCATTATAATCGGACGAGATACTTTTGTTGCATCGTTTGGTTGCTCTAGTTTATTATTATTATCAGGCATGCAAGTTGCTTTCATTTTTGCGTCACTTTTTCGGGCTGACGCATAATATTGGCTGATTTGCTCTTGTTGTTCCCGAGTTAAACTTAAATACGGATTTTCATCATTACGCCCCAGAACAACCGGTTGTGCTTTTTTTCTAGGTCTTGATTTTGGTTTTGCCGGAGCCGTAGCGTTTTCCGAAACTTCGTTTGTTTGCTCAGGTATCTGATATTGTTGGGTAACATCTATCCGTGGTATGGCGTTAAAATCAGATTCGGTAAATCCGGTAATAATTTTTGCATCTTTAAGAGAAGCTTTTAACTGTTCTGTTCTTGCCGTCTCCTCCATGTCTTTTACATCGGCAGCGTATTCTGCCTGATGTTCAGCCATATATTTTTTTGCTTCTTTGTATAGTCTTTTCTGCGCACGACGAATTTGTGGAATTTTATTTATAGATTCTGTATCCACATCAATTCCGCTTGTTTTATAGACAACAATCAACTCATCCTGTAACTCTTTAGCGTGTTGCTTTATTTTTTTTTGATTTTTTAGCAAATCATGAACATATTCTTCTAAAAACTCCTGCTCCTCTGAATTTAGTTTTTCATCATCGGCAGTTTTATCTATAATATTTTGAAATTTTTCATAATCTTTCGGAATAAACTTAAGAAACCCTAAGGCTTGCGTCATAAAATAATCTTCTTCATCAGGGGCATAGTCCTCTTTACGAGGTTTTTGAGTATAAATTCCATCTTTATATGCTTCTGCATCTTCTAAATACTCAGCCTGTGCAGCATCATAAACCTCAACATACTCAGCATATGTTTCATATAAGTCACGATTGTAATACGTTTTATTTGAGCTCATCGACATCACCCTTGATATTTTCTACTATCATCAATTGCCATTATATCATAATCTTACACTTTTTGCATTAAATTTTTGTTACAAAAAAACAGCCGATATTGCTACCGGCTGTCTAAGGTTAAAACGATTCGTAAATTATGCGGCTTTATTCATTTTTTGTGCCGCAAATTCATTCATCTTTTCGATGATGTAATCAAGCTGTTCATCAGTCAAATACGGTGTCATCGGAATGCTGCATACCGTCTTGGAAAGTTTTTCGCAAACCGGTAAAGAACGGGTGTTCCATTTGGCATAGGCTGTTTGTGTATTAACCGGACGCGGATAATATGCACCGCACGGAATACCGTTTGCTTTGAGATATGTCATCAATTCGTCGCGGTCTTCGCAATGAATGGTGTAAAGCGCATACGCTGAGCGGCAGTTATCCAAGATTTTCTGCTTGCCGAAATAGCTGCTTAGCTCATTATCATAGCGCGAAGCCACGCGATAACGATTCTCTAATTCTTGTTTGAATTGCGTCAGTTTCAAGAGCAAAACTGCACCTTGAAATGAGTTCATACGGCCGGTCATACCCAATCGTACGTTATCATAGTGATCTTCAGGGCTCATACCGTGAACACGGCAAGATTTAACCAGTTCGTTTTCCTCATTGGAATTGGTAAACACCGCACCGCCGTCACCATAACCGCCGAGCGGCTTGGTCGGATAAAACGAAGTTGCGCTCATATCGGCAATCGAACCGGCATTGTGGCCGTGATATACCGAACCGAAACTTTGGCAGGAGTCGGACATAACTTTCATGCCGTTTTCGTGAGCGATTTTCATAATTTCATCATAGTTGCACGGAGAACCGAAAATATCTACCGCAATTACGGCTTTAAGATTGAGCTTACCTTCGGCTTTAACTTGCGCAATGGCGCGCTTCAAATCTTCGGTATCCATATTATAGGTGTTCGGATCGGAGTCTACAAAAATCGGGGTGGCGCCAAGCAAAACCGGAGCTTCGGCCGAAGCCACAAACGTAAACGAAGAAACAAATACGGCATCTCCCGGTTTAACATCCCACGCCATCAGGCCCAAAGTCAGGGCATCGGTACCGGAACCGCAAGTCGAGCAATATTTGGTGCCGGCATATTCGGCGAGTTTGCTGTCAAGTTCTTTGGTTTCCGGACCTTGGCAATAAGCACCGTGATTTAAAATATTTTTAAAAGCTTCCAAAAATTTTTCTTGACCGATTCTTTTTTGAGTAGTGGCACAGTCAAAAAGATAAATCGGCTCGCTAGGTTTATTTGTCATAATTCAATTTCCCTTTATAAAAGTTATCACTGTTTTGCAATTTAGCGTATTTTCAGCCTGGTTGCAACACACAAAAAGTTTCACGGTTGTAACATTCGGATAAAAAAAACGACGCTCAAATAAAGCGTCGTCTTTTATTATTCTCATATGTTTGGAATTAGAAGTTGTATCTAGCACCAAACATAATTTCGTGGTCACGAGCTGTGACTTTAGCAACTTCCGAACCAGTGTTCTTGCGGATACGACCTAAATCGGCATAACGATAGCCGAGATCCAATGTCCAGTTGGAGTTTACATCATAAGCGATACCGCCCATAACTTGCCATGCAAGGTTATATACAGACTTGCTGCCGCCAAGAATTTCAACTTCACCGAAGTCAGCCTTCAAATAAGAAAGACCGATACCGGCACCGATATACGGAGTCCACGGTGTGCAGGTCAGATAATCAAAGTAAGCATTGGCCATGAAAGAATGCTTATAGAGTCTGAAGTGTTCCAAAGTATCCTTTTCACCTTTATTACTGGTAAAGCCCAACCAGTTACGTTTAATGTCACGGGAGTTGTTCAATTCAACTTCACCACGAACATAACCGGCACGAACACCGTAAGCTACGTGCGTACCAAACAATTCTTTGTCAGCTTTTGCACGGGAAATGTCGCCCATTTCATAATCATGAACTTTAACTTTTACTTTGTTAAAGTCATAAGACAATTTGCCAGAAACATACTGGTTTACTTTTGCGTCTGCAGTAGCGCTTAACAGGCAGGCAACACCAGCTAATAACAAAATTTTTTTCATTTTAAATTCCTTCATTACTTGTTGAACAACAATATACTTTCGTATTGTAACAGCCATACTTTAGGACGATAAAAAGGCTATGTCAAGATATTTTTCTTAAACAATTTGCATACTTGTTCACGATTATTTAAGATTTTCTCGTGTATAAAGCACGACTTTCGCGCAAATCCTACGTTTGCAACGGATTACAAACACGTTACACAAAAAGTTTCAATTCTGTAATATTATACTTATTTATACGCATAAAGAGTTTTGCCGTAACGCTTGAGCCAAATGCGGCCGCGGCTCCATTCCGGATATAAAGAAGCAACGCAAGCCCAGAATTCGTCGGAATGATCGGGGTGCTTGAGATGCGATACTTCGTGCGCCATCAAATAGTCAATCACAAAATCCGGTGCCAGCGCAATCCGCCAGCTGTAATTGATATGTTTTAAGGAAGAACAACTTCCCCAACGCGAAGTGGTATCTTTTATGCTGACACCGATAAGTTCGCATCCCAGTTTATCGGCCAATTCTTTGGAGCGGGTATAAAATTCTTCTTGCGCCCGTTTTTTGATATAATCTTTGACTCGGCGGTGGATAAACTCCGCCCCACCCGAAACGCAAAGCTTATCTTCTTCGAGCCAAACACCGCGTCGCGCCTCCTGATGATGCTCTATGATAACATCCCGCCCGAATAACGATATGGTTTCGCCATCGGCAAAATATTTTATTTCCGGCAATTTATTTAAAGATTTTATAATCCAATCGGTGTGTTCGGTCACAAAATTTATGGCTTGTCGGCGCGAACAAAAACGCGGTACGGAAAGTACCGGAACTCGCTCTTTTTCATCTATTTTGAGTGTGAGTTTGCGTCCCGAGCGGGATTGTACCACCTTGATATCCATGCCGACGGCTTCGGCAATATCAAAGGTCTTGCCAGTCAACAATGTAATCTTCATAATCTTTTACCTTTGTTTCGTTGACCAATTCGCGACCGCTGAGGGAATTTCGCGATTCGGCTACACTTGCGGCTTTACCCGTAATCAGGGGATGCCATTCCGGCAAGTCATAACCGTTATCCAAGAGCCAATAAGCACAGGTTTTCGGCAGCCAACGCGGCTTTTCGCGCACGGCTTCAAGGTTGATGTCGCGGCAATCCGGCACAACTTCAAACCTGTGTTCATAAATTTTGCACAAACAACTCTTGCAATCCAAAAAGCGGCAATATGTATTGGTAAAATGAATTTTACCTTTGATTTCAAGTTTGTTGAGACAGCATTTGCCACAACCGTCGCATAGCGCTTCCCATTCGGCTTTACTCATTTCTTCAAGTTTTTTATGCTTCCAAAATTCCCGCTCCAGCTTTTGGAATTCATCGACACGCGTTTGCGGATTATAGGATTCGTCTATGGTATAATCTTTACTCATAAGTCCTCCCAAATTTCTCGTCATCCTGAGGCAATGCCGAAGGATCCAGCAATGCAGGAAGCGCTGCTTTGTCCCGAAGGACAAAATGGATTCTTCGCTTCGCCTCAGCTACGCTCAGAATGACGGTAAAGGCTTTGTTCCTATAATAAGCTGTCATATAAATCATCCCAGTTTTTATTATTTTTTTCAATCAATTCTATCTTACGCTTTCTAAGCCATCCTTTTAAGGTCTTTTCTCTCTTGATTGCCTGTGTCATATCTTCATAGATCTCATAATAAACAAGCATTTTTATATTATATCTCTTGGTAAAACCGCTGAAAATTTCCTGTTTATGCTCATAGACGCGCTTAACTAAGTCCGAAGTCACTCCCGTGTATAGTGTTCCGTTTTTTTTGCTCGCTAAAATATAAATACATGGTTGCTTTTTCATAAGTCCTCCCAATCGACGATATGGTCTTCCAATTCTTCTTCTTTGACTTCAAGTTCGGAAACCGTAAGCCCTTTGAGCGGTTTAAGCGGTTGTTCTTTGTAATTTTTATCAAACAATTTGCGATAAGCGCAGGTTTTCGGCATAAACGGCAATTTATCGACATTATCCGGTGTCAGCTTAATGCAATGCGGGACCAATTTACAGCGCTTTTTGTAAACTTTGCATCGTCTGTTATCAATATCATAATACTTACATAAAACATTGGTATGATACATATCTCCCGTATCTTCATCTTCAAGCGTAATCATACAGCATTTGCCGCAATTGTCGCAAATAGCCTCCCATTCGGCGGAAGATATTTTATTTAAGGTATTTTTATCCATGCTGTTCCGGCAGTCTTTCGTCTTCGGCAAAGTTACGGAATAAAGTGTATTCGCCGTCCCACCCAAGTTTAACCGAACCGGTTGGACCGTGGCGCTGTTTGCCGATAATCACCTCTGCTTGATGCGCGGTATTGCGGTCGCGAATTTCCCATTCCGCATGCTTTTTATTGAAAGCTTCTTCCGATTCGTTTTCCGAGCGCTTCGGTTCTGAATTGTGAATGTAATAATTTTCGCGGAACACAAACATTACAATATCGGCATCTTGCTCAATGGAACCGGATTCGCGCAAGTCGGACATTTGCGGCTGCTTATCCTCACGCGATTCGACACTACGGTTAAGTTGCGATAAGGCAATTACCGGAATTTTCAGCTCTTTGGCCAAAATCTTCAAACCGCGGGATATTTCCGAAACTTCCTGCACGCGATTGCCTTCGCTTTTTTTGTCACCGGTGCCGCCGATGAGTTGAATATAGTCAATAACAATGAGCCCCAATCCTTTGGTGCGTTTCAAACGACGGGCGCGTGAACGAATGGCATTTATGCTAACGCCCGGCGTATCATCGATATAAAGCGGAATATTTGCAAGTTCATGAGTGGCACCGGCGATTCTCATCATTTCTGCTTCATTCAAATCGCCGACACGCATTTTATGACTGGAAATTTGAATAGTACTGGATAGAATGCGTGCCGCTAATTCATCGGCCGACATTTCAAGCGAAAAAAATGCAACGCCGCGTTTATCCGGAGGAGTATTCTTATCGTTGGCAAAAAAGTCTGCAACGTTGTAGGCTATATTTGTTGCCAAAGCGGTTTTTCCCATGGCCGGACGACCTGCCAGAATAATCAGATCCGAGTCGTTTAAACCGCCGATTTTATAGTCAAGTTGATTTAATTTAGTCGGAACACCGGAAATTTTACCGCCTTTTTGATATGCTTTCTCTATGGTTTTAACAGAAGATGTGAGCGCAGCACCAAAATCAATAAAACCACCTTTGGCGTCTCCTTGATCGGCCAAATTATAGAGTGATTTTTCGGCTTCGCTTATTTGATCGGCAGCCGAAACTTCCAAATTTTCTTCCATTGCGCTGCTGATGATTTCATAACCGGTATTGATGAGTTCGCGGCGCAGATAACGATCATATATAAACTGAGCATAATGCTCCACATTTGTCAGCGGCGAGGCGCTTTCGGCCAACTTTACCAAATACGGAAAACCACCAACCTGTTCAAGCGTACCTTCCTGCTCAAAATAGTTTTTGAGTGTAATAATATCGGCAGTGCGTTCGCGGGCCAACAGTTTGGAAATAGCCTGAAATATTTTGCGATGTGTGGCATCGGCAAAATGTTCCGGTTTCAAAATATCACCGATTTTTTCATAAAATTTGTTATTGGCCAGTAATGCGCCGAGTACCGCTTGTTCGGCTTCAATATTTTGCGGTAATTTCGATATATCAGGTCTTTCCATTTTCCGCCTTCGTTTTTTAAGAGAAATTTTAACGTAGAAATCTATTATAAACGATACAGTTTTTTGGGGTACAAAAATCTTTTTCGGTTTGTGGATAACGGGTATAATTTATGCCGTATTGTATTATGCTATTCGCGGTGGTACGGATGGTGATTGATTATGGTCTGGATACGATATATTTGCTCACATAAAACCGCCCGCATTAAAATATGGGGTAGAGTGAGTTTGCCGAATGAGAGAATTAAATCGGCTTTGTCGCGAGTGGATGGCAAATGTCCGTCGGCGCCGCCGATTAAAAAGCAGATTTCCGAGCATCCGTCGTTGAGCCAGTTTTCTACTTTTTGAGCCAAATCCATACTGGATATATTAACCCCGCGCTCGTCCAAAACAATCACTTTGGCTCCGTGCGGAATCGAACTTTGTAAAAATTTGGCTTCTTCTGTTTGATTGGAATTATCTTGTTCTTTAATCACGATATCCCAGCCGGAACGCTTGATATATTCGGCTATTATTGCTGCTTCCGGTGCGTTTTTTTTACATTTTCCGATGGCAATAATCGTGGTGCGCATCGGTTATTTTTCTCTTAAATTGGCGGCGGATTGCCACATTTTTTCCAAGTTATAAAACTCGCGCACTTCCGGACGGAAAATATGTACAATCACATCAAACGCGTCAATCAACACCCAATCGGCTTTCTCTTCGCCTTCGGAAGCGCTTTTGTGACCGGCCGCTTTCAGATTCTCTTCTATTTTTTGCGCAATTGAGGCAACGTGGCGATTTGAATTACCGCTTGCCACCACCATATAACTGGCAATCGAGGTTTTACCTTCCAAATCAATCACTACCACATCTTCAGCTTTCATATCGTCGAGTGTGGCGGTAATGATATCCAAAATCGTGTTGTTTTCTTTTTGGCTTGTCACTTTTTATTCTCCCTAAAATTATCCGAGCGGTGACCATGGTTTTTTCTCGATAATCACTTCGGATTCTACATCTTTGTCCTTGGTACGGTTGCCGCGTGTAATCAGCGCATCAACGGCTTGCAGACACGGTTCCAAATTGCTGTGCGCAACCGCCGAAATCGTGAATATTTTATTTTTGCATACTTTTTTGAGTGCTTTAAGTTTGTCGGCAATTTCATCTTCGGTTAAGGCATCGCATTTATTCAGCGCCACCACTTCCGGTGTGCTTTTCAACTTGTCGTTATAGAGTTCAAGTTCTTTGCGAATGGTTTTGTAATCGGCCGCCACATCTTCTGCAGTGGCATCCAAAAGGTGCAAAAACACCGAGCAACGCTCAACGTGTTTCAAAAATCTGTCGCCCAAGCCTACACCGTCGTGCGCACCTTCAATCAACCCCGGAATATCTGCCAATACCATTTCTTTGCCGCCGCACCAAGCCACACCCAAATGCGGATGCAACGTGGTAAATGGGTAGGAGGCAATTTTCGGACGGGCCGCTGTGACCGATGATAAAAACGTGGATTTTCCGGCATTAGGCAAACCGATAAGTCCGACATCGGCAATAATTTTGAGCCGCAGCCAAACCCAGATTTCTTCTCCCGGTGTCCCCGGACCGGCATAGCGCGGTGCCTGATTGGTCGATGTTTTGAAACGGGTGTTACCCAAACCGCCTTTGCCGCCTTTGGCAATCAAAAATCTTTCGCCGGCAACCACCATATCTTTCAAAACAGTTTCGCCGTCCTCGGCCACAATTTCGGTACCGACCGGAACTTTGATAATCAGGTCTTCACCCTTATATCCCGTCATTTCCGAGCCCATACCCTGTTGGCCTTTCTGCGCCTTAAAGTGTTGCTGATAGCGAAAATCTATCAGAGTGTTGAGATTCTCGACCGCTTCAAAATACACGCTGCCGCCGTCGCCGCCGTCACCGCCGTTAGGACCGCCGAACTCGATAAATTTCTCGCGTCGAAAAGCCACGCAACCTTTACCTCCGTCACCAGCTTTGATATATATTTTAGCCTGATCCAAAAACTTCATTGTAGTATCCTAAATCTCAGCCCCCAAGTAAAAATAAAGGGGCATTACGCCCCTATTATTCGATTGATACAAGAATTACTCGGCAACAACGGAAACGTAAACCTTATCGTTGGCCTTTGTCTTGAATTCAACTTTACCTTCAGAAGTAGCAAAAATCGTGTGATCCTTACCCAAACCTACATTCTGTCCCGGATGATACTTGGTACCGCGTTGACGAATGATGATATTGCCAGGGATTACAGCTTCGCCGCCGAATTTTTTAACACCCAAACGACGACCTTCGGAATCGCGGCCGTTACTGGAGCTACCACCTGATTTCTTATGTGCCATAACGTTTTCTCCCTATAAATTAACCTAAAATATCCGTGATTTTAACAATCGTGATATTCTGTCTGTGACCGTTTTTACGACGATAGTTCTGTCTTCTTTTTTTCTTGAAAACAATAACCTTTGCGTCTTTTGCCTGTTTTACGACCAAAGCCTTAACGCTTGCACCCTTAACGAGCGGAGTTCCGATAGTGGAATCGAGCGCCAAAACTTCGTTGAAAACAACTTCTTTTCCTTCTTCACCGGCGATTTTCTCAATCTTTACAACGTCACCGGTTGTGACATTATATTGTTTACCGCCTGTTTTAATTACTGCGTACATATCCTTTTCCTTTAATTTTAAACATAAAGCAATGGCTTGTAATATACATAAGTTTTTTGCGCTGTCAACCGAAAAATAACGATTTTTTAATTTTTTTTGGAATCCTCAAATTAAAAAGCGTATTTAAAGTCAATCCAGCCGCTGTGGTCTTGATAATGCTTGCGGAATTTGGCCTCATAACCGACACCTATTTCCGTGTTGTCATTAAGCACAACCGTGGAACCGATACCGATTTCAACCCCAAAACGCGGCATACTCTTGCCGTCTACGGTATAGCTTGTACCGTTCGGCAAACTTACGACGGCATCGTCACTGTCGCTGATGACGTCATACATAATTCCCGCATACGCATTCGGTTTGAATATGCTGTAAGTTGTTTCGGCCTTAACTCCCAATGTTGTCCGCAACAAATCCAGATCGTTACCGGAAACGCTCTGCATGGCACCGTCAACATAACCGTGGCGCTTGATGCGATAATATCTGGCGCCCAATTCCGGCGTAAGATATTTAAACGTATATCCGGTTAAGCCTTGTACACTGTATATGTCGGCACTGTAATGCGCATCAATATTGCGACCGAGAACAAATTTATCTTCATCATAATCGGTTCTGCCATAACTCATAACCCCGTTGACAAACCAGTTGCTCGGACGATATTCGCCATAAACATATCCTTGAATTGTCTGAATATTCACATCGCGGCGGAAAGCGTTTACGTCGGTGTCGTCAAATTGCATACCGATACCGACTTTGGTTGCGGAAGCAACCTTTTTATCAACACCGGCAATAAAGCCGCGGTCATCGGCGTCATAGCCGTAGGTGTCGCCGTGGTCTTGCATCTTTGACTTGGCATAATAAGTTTTAATCCACGCTTTGACATTACTCAAATCAGGTTTTCCGTCGCCGGAAGACAGTCCGCTGTTCAAATAAGTTTTTATCAGGTGATTATCAACCGTCAACAACAATCTGTCGGTCAAATCAATCAACGCGGTTTGCGCCATACCGTCATCATTCGGTGCCAATGCCGTCAAAACCTTATTGAATTCCACACCGTCTGTTTGTGCCAAACGCGCCAAATCATCGGCAATACCCTGTGCCGTCGGATTACCGTGCGACGGGCCGTCAACCCATGCGCCGGCAGCTCCCTGATTGTTTTCGGTTCCGCCGTTTTCACGCGAAATATCTTCGGCGGTTTCGGTCTGATACACTCCGTAGATACCGGACTTTTCCGATTTACGCACAAAGTTGTACATATTGTTGTGGAACTCGTCTTTGAAGTTGTTGTTATTGATATCCGAGCCGTCACTCAAGCTGAGTAACGCAACTTCGCCGGTCTTCTTACCGTCCAGCGGATTCTGCCCGAAAGTGATATCGATGGTTGCTCCGTCGTCAATATCAAAGCTGTCAGCCTTAATCGCACCATAGTCGCTGTTAATGTTGTTGACATTCAACTTCAGCACCGCGTCTTTGCCGAACACGGCTTTTTTTGCCGCAACTTTATTGTTTGCCGCTTCGAGCATGCCGTCAACATTGAGATTAACGTTGCTGACATCGGCATTTTGCAGGCTCATTTTGCCGCCTGCGGCAATATCAATCGGCGCCTTGCCCTGACTGTCGGTCAAAGCGGCATCTGTCAGCGTTACGCTTGTACCGCTTGCGACTTCAAAACCTTTGTGACCATCCAAATCAATCGTTGATTTTTGCGAGCCGTCAGCCACACCTTTAATCGTCAGGTTGCCGTAAGTTTCGCCCAAATCGTCCGTGGCCGTATAAGTTTCATCGGCTTTGGCGGCAGTAAAGTTTTTATCGGTAATTTCCGCCTGATTAACGAGCGCCAACGTGTCGCCGAGTTTTTCTTTATCTTCCGTAGTATCGGTAGAAATTGTCACACCGATTGAATCGTTTAAGGTATCGGTAGTGGCCAAACCAAACTGTCCCTCGGTTTCGGTGGTTATGATTTTTTTATTGAACTCGTCCGCCCATTTGGTGTTGGCGGTAACTTCATCAACCACGGTTTCTTCTTTTTCGCCGATTACAAACTTTTCGGTTAAGTCGTCGCTTAAAGCCAGTTGCAAATCGGCTGCCTCCGCCGTGCCTTGCGTTTTAAGCACCTGTACTTTGAAACCTTCTCCGATATCGGACTTTGCGCTATCCACATAATTGAGTTCGCTCAATGTTACTGTGCCGCTTGAAGCCGGGACCGCACTTGCGTCGGTAGCAAATGTATCTGCCTTTTTATCTTTGGTGTTAATATCGATTTTCCACTTGGAGTCGGCATTGGAAGTCAAAGACTTCAGTGAATAATCGTGCAACGTGCCGTCGGTAGTTTCCACGGTAACTTTTTCAACCGAAACATCACTGTTGCTGATGTCGTTATAAAGTTGTACCGTACCTGTTGCATCGCCGGTGATGGCAACCGCAGCGTTTTCGCCGTCAATAGTATCATAGAAAGTAGCCGTACCGCTGTTGGTAGCCGAGATTGTCAAATCGGCATTATCCATATAAATGGCATTGGCAACATCGTTGATTTTATTGCCTTTGAACAGGGTTGTGCCGTTATCGGCGGTAATGGTTAAGTCGCTGTAGGTATAAATTGCCGCACCAAAGCCTTCGCCGCTCGCGGTAAAAGTATTGTCGGTAAAGGTCGAGTTTTTAATGCCGTTGGTAATTTCGCCTTCGTTATAGATTACACCGCCGTAAACATTTGTTGCCGAACCGGTGTTTTTATCAAAAGTGCCGCTGATGGAAGCTATAGTGCTGGCACCGCTGTTATCGGCTAACATATTACCGATGACACCGCCGTAAATATTTCCGCTTAAAGTTGTGGCGCTGTTTTTGCTGAAATTGCCGTTGATGTTGCCGATGGTTGCCGTGCCCTTACCTGCCATATTTAGAATTGTACCACCTATAACATTACCATAAGCGGTATTGGCTACGTTCTCCGTAAAGTCAGCGGTTATATTGCCGATTTGTGAAGCTATGTTTTGATAGCCGTGTCCGCGCCACCAATATATGTATGAAACATTAAAAATAGCGGCACCGCCGACATCGCCGGTTACTCCGCCGGCAGATGTTGCGGTAGAAATCGCATAGTTATTTTCAAATTTGGCATTATTAATGGAACCGATAAGACCGTAGGCATTGGCGATTGCTCCGCCAAAACCGCCTTCAGGGAACCCTGCGCGATAATTATCAACCCAACCATTATATGGTGAATAATCCAGACCACGATCCCAGTTTGGATCATAATGCCAATCCATATAGACAACCGGAGAGTTTCCGCTCGGTGCGGTTATAGTTACGCCGTTACCAACAAAATCTCCTGATATTTCATTTATAACACCGGCACCGTCCGGAGTGGAAAAGTGTATTGCGCTGTAAATGTTGGCAGATGAATTGAAGATTGCTCCGCCGTACGCTGCACTTTCAAAATAAGCATTTCCCACAACTATGTTTGAAGATGTTATGACCGTATTTCCGATGAATTTTCCGCCGATTTTATCTATTGTTTTATTATTGGATAGGGCAGCGGCTACCGGATACCAATCATCTCCGCGGACATTGTTGATATTGTTACCGACATAAACAGCATCAACTTTTTTTAAATCTGGATATTGACCCATAGGAAAAGTTGTTGCGGTACCGATTAAGTCACTATATACTACATTTGCCAATATTCCTGTCTCCGGGTCAAATCCCGGAAGAGGGTCGTCACTAAATACTCGATATTCCGTGTTTACGGTAGTGATACCATCTTTTACAGCCGAGGTTGTCGTTACTAACTTGTAAATACCAAAAATATCATCATATTGCCATTTATAATATAACGGATTTTGTAGAGGAGCAACCGCGCGCCCGGTATATGTGCCGTCGTAATCATGAATATCGGCACTTGCCGGAGTTGCCGTTACGGCTCCCAAGGCAAATAAACCCAAATTAATCAAAAAACATTTTTTCAAAACACTGCGATATTGTGCAGAAAGTAAACCTAATGCGGTGCGAGTATAGTTCATAGTCCTTTTCCTCCTCCATACGGAAAATCAAATGCTTTAATAAAAGTATACGTGTCAGATACACAGATTCTGTCATAATTATAAACAATAAAGTTTAAAATGTGTTAAAAGCTACTGTTTGTCGGTATATTAAATCGTTTTACTTTACAACTCAAGAGATAAAATCAGAGTTATGCACTATTAAAAATACATTTTATCGCAGAACAAGATATGTCATTACGAGGCGGTACAGAATAAAACTCGTCATTACGAGGAGCGCCAACGGCGCGACGTGGTAATCTCAATACTTTGCTTTGCAATCGCCGCAAAGTGATAATATAGCCGTATTATTGCATCATGCCGCACCGCGACTGATGAGATCCTCACGTCGCTACGCTCCTCAGGATGACGAGTATATTTTTCGGGCTCGGGATGACAATATTTCAGCAGGGTTCGCTTCCCCTCTGTCCAATAAAAAAACTCTCCGCAAGGGAGAGCCATTTTATTGGAGCGGGCGAGGGGAAAATTTACGGCGTTTACGCCGATAAATTCGTGTGCTTGTTTTCTAAATTCGCTACGGTTGCTGTCGCTTTCCTTGCTCATTAAGAAAACTGCGCCATCAGCACCAAAAACAACATTTTGAGGTTGTTTTTGGCTTGATGCCCTCTCAGGGTTCGCTTCCCCTCTGTCCAATAAAAAAACTCTCCGCAAGGGAGAGCCTTTTTATTGGAGCGGGCGAGGGGAATCGAACCCCCGTTATAAGCTTGGGAAGCTTCTATTCTACCATTGAATTACGCCCGCGTAACGCTTGCATATTATGTTATAAAATTCGGCAATGCAAGCGTTATTATCGTTATTGTGCAGAATTATTCAGTGCTTTTTTTATTTTCTCTTTTATTCCATATCCGGCGTTTTTGATTGTTCCACAGCGGTTGCCAATGCGGATTTTTACCAAGATAAATATAGCTGCCTGCAGATACGTCGATAGGTTTGCCGCTCAGCGTGACGTTGTCGGCCTCATCAAAGGTCACAATCTCTTTATAAGTGCATTTATCCTCGGCACATTTTAAGCTGTCAATTTGCAAATTTTCCTGTTCTTGTCGCGTCAGTGTTTTGAGTTGCAGATTCTCTTGCCACAAACTCTTAATCCACGAGTCATTTTGCCGCGGCAACAATACCAAATTGCCGGAATCATCTCGCACCGCAATATCGGCGGCATACGGCGAAAACACCATATCCGGTTTCGGCGATGGGAAAAACAGCGGCATAATTCCGATAAATATCGGCACTAATCCCCACCAGCGCCAATGCCTTTTCCAAACACATAACCAAAATCCGCCGAGCACAATCAATATAAAGCCCCAAAACGGCAACGCATCGGTTTGCCATACGCTATGCGGCAAATGCGCTACCCAAGCGGTAATTTGATTCAATAAATTCAATCCAAACCCGAGTAATTTCAACGGATAAAATGCCAGATGCAACGGCAGTGCCGTCAAACACACCAGCATCACCGGCAATAAATATAATCCGATGAGCGGACCAGCCAACAAATTGCCCAAACTGGTATATAATGCCAAACGGTGAAAATGATACAATGCAAACGGCGCAGTGGCCAGACTGGCAACAAAATCACAAATCACTATACCGCTCAAATAAAGCCATATTGTGCTGAAAATTCCGCGTTTTTGATACGGTCTCCGCTTATAGCTTTCATAAAACGATACCAGAGCATATACCGCGGCAAATGACATTTGAAATCCGATTGAAATGAGAGCTTGCGGCGAAATAATCAATATCATCAATGCGGCAAAACTCACCATCCTGAGAGAAATTGCCTGCCGGTTGAAAATAACCCCGATAAGCACCACCGTAGTCATAATAAACGCACGTTGCGCCGGTATCGCCATACCGGAAATCAAAAGATAAAATGCACTGAACAAAACGGCAACAATCGCGGCGATTTTCTTAATATCAAAGCGCAAGGCAACCGCCGGAAACAGCGCCAACAAAAAGCGAACCAAAAAAAATACCAATCCGGCAATTGCTCCCAAATGCAAGCCGGAAACAGATAAAAAGTGCGCCAGACCGGAATCGCGATAATTGTCAATGAGTTGCTTGGAAATCTGCGACTTTTCGCCGATTAAAACCGCATCGGCAATCCCGCTTTGTGCCTTTGGCAATATAGCTCCGATGTAGTCGGTAATTTGCCGTCGCAACGTGTTTAGCGCCACCGTAAATCCGTTATGCTCTGTATTTTGCGGACAGTCAATCATAAAAGTTTCACTGTTGGAATAGCCGATGGCACTTAAATTTTCGTAAAAATATTTGCGATCAAGCTGATATCCGCCTAAAACCGGCAGCGGTTCGCGCGGAAAAATCGTGGCAATCATCTCGACACATTGCCCGATTTGTATATTTTGCGGTGCAGGCATAATTGTAATGCGAAAATCCCCTTTAAGGTGCTTGTCAAAATCAGCAGCGTTATATAGGAGTAGGCGGATTTTGCCTTTTTCCGAGCGACTGATGTTTTTGATTTGTCCGCGCAGATAAGTGACCGACTTTTCGGAAATGTTTTCGATTCTTCTGTTTTGATACAGTGTACGCGCCTGAATATCCATAAATCCGAGACAGAATATTAATCCGCTTAAAAACAACAGATATAAATTTTTTCGGCGCAACAAATAAAACAGCAACAGCCATAACTCAAATATACCGAGAGAAAACCACATATTCGGCTCTGCCGGCAAGGCAAAATAAAGCGCAATTCCTGCTGCAAACATAAACGGTATCCAAGCCGTAAATTGCTCCTGTTCGGCAGCAAAATTTTCATCAACATATGCTTTGATTTTGCGCCACGTTATTTTCATTTGCCATGCTTTAGCCTCTGAATGATTTCTCCCGCGGCATTATCACTCGGAGTTTGTTCGCCCATTCCCAACAATTTACGTAACTTCTCAAAGTTTTCCATTTGCCGACGATACAGCGTATTTTGGCTCAAAAATTGTTCGATGTATTGCAAAATGTTCTCCGGATTGCAATCGGTTTGCAACAGCTCCGGTACCACCTCATAACCGAGCAGAATGTTAGTCAGGTTTACAAATTGAATATGCAAAACGCGCTTGGCAATCCATTCGGTCAGCTTCGGGACTTTATATGCAATAATATGCGGCACGTCCAAAATCGCCAATTCCAGCGCCACCGTTCCCGAAGCGGCAATCGCTACATCGGCATTTTGAAAAGCGGCATGGCGTTCTTTTTCGCCCTCTACCACCAAAATCGGCAACTCGGATTCGGCAACGGCTTTTTTGACTCGTTCGGCCACGGTGGAAACCGTCGGCAACACAAACGAAAAATCCAGATATTTGGCGTGCAGTTTTTTCACTACCTGCAAAAAATCCGGCAACAGACGCTCCACCTCATTATGGCGCGACCCCGGCAACACCAACAACACGCGGTTACTTTCCGGAATATTATGCTCTTCTTTGAAATTGATGGCGGTTTTATCTTTGTACAAGGAATTTTCAATCACCGGATGCCCGACAAAAACAGTATCCAATTTATAAGGTGTAAAATACCTTGGTTCGTGCGGAAACAGTGTCAACAACAAATCAATATATTTATACATGGTACGGGCGCGCTTTTTCTTCCATGCCCAGACTTGCGGCGCCACATAATGCACTTGCAAAGTGTTGAGTTTGAGTTTGCGCAGGCGCTTATGAATCCGTGCACAAAAACTCCAACTGTCGATGGTAATAATTACATCAGGTTTTTGCCGTACGATTTCTGCTATTGTTTCATCAATGCGTCGCAATATTCTCGGAATACTCGGTATAACTTCGGCCAATCCCATTACGGCCAGTTCCGAAATATTAAACAGCGAGGTCAAGCCCTGATTTTGCATACTGTCGCCGCCGACACCGGCAAACACAGCCTCTTTATCCTGACGGCGGATAGCTTCCATCAAACGCGCACCGAGCGCATCTCCCGACGGCTCTCCGGCTATTAAATAGTATTTCATTTTTTTACCTCCGTCGGTTCAATGCCGATAACAAACATTTTATATTTATCCGCCAATTTCAATACCTCCGGCTCATTGACAATCAACGCGTTTCCGGCGTGAATCGCCAGCCCGCGCATACCGGATTTATGCAGATTCTCAATGGTTTTGGTGCCGATGGTAGGCAAGTCTATACGCATATCCTGTTGCGGTTTGCGCAGTTTAATCAGCACTCCGCCGTCGCCTTTGCGCAAGTATGTACCGCAACGTTCAATCAGTTTATCCGTGCCTTCGATACCTTCTACGCCCAATACCAGTCCTTGTTGCACAATCACCGATTGCCCCACATCCAAACGTCCGAGTTCAAGCCCGACTTCAACGCCGCGAGATATATCGGCAAGCGCCTGTTTATCCGGCTTGGTTTTGGTCAGACAACCGGTTTTTACCAACAAATCCGGTAAAACTTCGTGAATACCGACCACCCGCATATTTTCCGATTCGATTTCTTTGACCAACGCGCGAAGGATTCCGTCGTCGCCCAGAGCCTTAAAGCCGATTCGTGCAAAAAACGCCGCAGTACGCAAATCCGGCACCAAATCGGCCGGACTCGGGCGATGGATGGTACCAATCATAACGATTTCTTCCACATTTTGCTCGTGCATCAGCTTAAAACCGGTTCCGGCCTGACCGATTCGTATCCATTTATGCGGAATCTCATCGGTGAAAAGGTTTTTATCGGCATTGTTTTCGATAGCGAGCACAAAATATTCACGTTTGGTTTGTCGGCAATAGTCAATCAACACTTGCGGCAACACCCCGCCGCCGGCAATAATGCCTAATTTTTTTTGTTTTGTTTCCATAGTTTAGCCACTTATTTTATTGTATTTATTCAGATATTAACAAAACGGGATATAAAAACAACATTTTTTTGAAAAAATATATTGACAAAAGATTTTGATTATGTTAACTATATAGACAGAAACCAATTATTTTTTACAATTATGAGTACAGCAAAAAATCAGAGTGTTAAGTTAGTGTGGTGTGCCGGTATTCAGGTGCCCGAGAACAAAGTAGAAGGTCGTCTTAAGGCGCTTCAGCAGGCACAGGAGCGTAAAGCTCTGCATAACGCCATCGAAAACAAGCGTATGCAGGAGGAAGCGGAGCAGTTACTCAAGCAGGGTTACACCATGCCGGAGATTGCCTGCCTCCGCCATGCCAACCGCATCTCTCGCCTTGAGAATGCCGGCTTCGGGACGAGTACACGTTGCCGCATCGGCAGTCCGAAGTGCTAATTAAACCTACACCACACAAAGTCAACATCAAGCCCAGAAAGCTTAATGTTGACTTTTTTATTATTGCGGTAAAAATTCATAAACACCATCGGCATTTTTCACAAATGTTTCTCTTCCGCAACAGTCCCACATCAATATAACTCTGTCGTTCGTAATCGATTCCACCGTTGCAGCCGTATTCATGGTATTATGTATAACTCTGTCCTCAGTTATAAATTCGACATAGTCAAATTGATTTTCCCATCGCGGATGATACAGATTTAATTTCTGCGGATTATCAAGTATCGGATTTTGCCGAAGATATTTGGCTATTCCTTGCTTGAATTCATAAAGTAACTGAGGATCCAGTATTACAAATATGATATTATCACGAATAAAAACTGAATTTATATCCGGCCACGCTTTAGCCTTGCTTTGTATGAATTTCATTGTGTCGACAGAAATTACCGGCAGCAAGCGATCTATAAACTCAAGATTCCAATAATTGTTGTAATTTACCGCAACAAAATCGGAAGGAGCATAGAAATTAAAATAGTTTTGGGTTTCCCATGGTGCACGCCATGACCACCCCAATACGGAAACATCATTGTTATTCATAGGTGTATCGTAGTACCTTGGTCGCATTGATATATCACCAAGCAAAGCTATACCGTAACGCTGATTATAATTGAAACCGTCAACTTGCTCAATACGAGCCATAATCCGATCCATAATTTTATCTTCCGCATCGCGTCCCTGTTTCCAAACGCGCATTGCATACATATCGCGCTGTATATTAAACATAATCAAGACAACAGTCCCCACAAACAGCAGATTGCTCCAAATACCTTTTTTGCAAAAACAATAAAGCATGGCTAACATCAGCGAAAAAATATAATAGTGTCCGAAGTAGCCGGATACTCTGAGCCAAAATTGAATATTGGTCCCCTTAGAAACAAGAGTTGTCAATTGGCTGGCAAGTAAAAGCCCGAAAACCAATCCGATAAATCCGATTATTCCGAGTAAAAAACCTCTGCTCTTGGTAGATTGCCAAAGTGCCAAACTCAACGCCCACGCCGATAGTATCAGCAAAAATCTCAGCAGAGCGGCATCAACAAATGGATATGTTTGGGTAAATTGCTGATACATATAGGGAATAATCGTCAATAATTTTGCCGGTATTTCCGTAATGGAAATGTGCTGCACGTTATAAAAATCAGAATTCAAAATTCCATATTTATCCGCAGATATAATAGCCAGCTTCAATAAACAAACTGCGCCGACTATATCTGCAAACAATATTGAAAGCTCTTTACAAAGAGAGGTTATTTTTTCTCCGTTGATAAATTTGAAAAAATATCTGCCTATAATACAAATCGAAATGGTGTTAATGAAAGAAGCATTTAAGCCGAGAACAAAGAATAAAAGCAAAATTACCGGAATACTCCATAGTACAACATGCTTATTCTGCTTTTTTTCAAATAACATCAATGATAAAATAATACAGGCGGTACCCCAAAAATATGATGATTGTGCCACATGATACAACCAGATCAAATTATAAGGCATTAAAGCTGTTATTAAGCCAAAACAGATATAATTTGATTGTTTTTTCGGAATGTTCCAGTATATAGCCAGCAGCACTACAGATAAACTCAATCCGAAAAAGGAGAACAGGTTCATCAAAACCGGTAAAATTCTGAAATCCATCAAAAAATATAATAAAGTCTCGGTAAATCGTGCTTCCCACCAAAAATTAGTCGGAGAAATATGTCCTTTCATTAATGGCCATTCGTGATTGCTCCAAAAGAAATTAATTGTATGAAAAGCAAAAACAATATTGAGAACAATAAAAACAGTCCAAAAAGTTTTTTTATAGATGGTGGGTATGTTTCTATATGTCTTTACTAAATAAGCTATTAAATCAAATTCAGCAAAAGATTTTAATTTTGATATCAGATTCATAATAACCTCAGTAATTTTGCAATGATATATCATATAAAATAAAGGATTGTCAATATTTTCTTGCATATTCTCGGAGTTTATAATAAATTAACGACATAGTATTATTTTGCAGTATAATGGAGGCGAAAATGCTAGACGCAGTAGATTTATCAATAATAGTTCCAATGTATAATGAAGAAGATGTAGTAGAATTTTTCTTTGCCCGCATAAGAGAGGTAATGAGTTCGGTTCCGTTCTATAAATATGAAATTGTTTGCGTGGATGACGGTAGCAGCGATAATACACTGGACATATTAAAAAAATATGCTGAAGATGATAAAAGAGTAAAAGTCATCAGCTTTTCACGTAATTTCCATAAGGAACAGGCGCTTTACGCCGGAATTGAAAATTGTACCGGACATGCAGCCGTATTAATAGATGTTGATTTACAGGATCCTCCGGAACTGATATTGCAATTTATCGAAAAATGGCAGGAAGGATATCAAGTAGTGTATGGTGAGCGTCAAGATCGAAAATCTGATGGTTTTATTAAACGTATTACAGCTCTTGCTTTCTATAAAGTATATAATTTATTGTCAGAGTATCCTATTCCTTATAATACCGGCGATTTTAGATTAATTGATAGAAAAGTTATTGAAGCCGTAAAAAGAATGAAAGAGAAGAAACTGTTTATGAAAGGTATCTTAAATTGGGTAGGTTTTAAATCGATAGCAGTTCCATATACCCGACCTAAAAGAATTGCCGGTACGACCAAATGGAATTATTGGAAATTGTGGAATTTTGCTTTAGACGGCATAGTCTTTTCAACAACCTTACCTTTGCGAATTTGGACCTATGTAGGAAGTTTTATGGCTGTTTCTGCATTGATGTATGGTTCTTTTATTGTTTTGCGTACTTTATTATATGGTAATGATGTTCCTGGATATGCGTCGTTATTGGTATTTATACTGTTTTTAGGAGGTATTCAATTTTTAGTGTTGGGAATCTTGGGAGAATATATAGCGCGAATTTTGACCGAAGTTAAAGATAGACCTATTTATATAATCAACGAAAAAATCAATTTTGACTAGTCTTATCCTATAAATTAAACTCATGAACCGATGGAGTATTGTTCCATCAGTGTAGTGGGTTTTATTCATTTATCTAAATGAAATTTATTTTTAAAGTTTTCTTTATTTACGATTCTTAATATTTGAAATAAAGCACAATATTTTTTAGCTGAAAAACAGGCTCAGTATTCATTTGGTTATCATATTTTTAAAAATCAATTTTAATTCATTAAATAACCGCCGAAATTTCGGCGG
>CACWUA010000004.1 GCA_902763905.1 uncultured Pseudomonadota bacterium
TTATCCGGAGTTTCCTCCATCGGTCTTGTTTTACAAGCGCGCACCACTATCGAGAGTGAGCCGAATTTTACCATACCGCCTACCGGAACATTAATCATACTGACGCGACCGGTTATCTTGTCCATGGCTTGCATTTTGGCCGTATTTTTATCAATACCGGTTGCTCCGGCTGCTGCCGCGAGTACAAAATTTATACAGCAAACTATATAAAAAACCGTTTTATTCATTTTTATCGCCACCATCAGTTACCATAAATATAACTTCACCGACCATATCTTCTATAGTCTTAAAATCTTTGGTTTTAGCAACCATATCGCCGTCTTTAAGATATTCTTTGGATATCCCCGGCTCTATTTTCACGAACTTATCACCCATTAAGCCATCACCGACAATGGCTGCTGTGCTGTCTTTAGGTAGTTTAACATCAGAGGCAATATTAAAAGTAACTTTGACGGTATAGTCATAATTATTAAGATTTTGAGAAGTAACAGTTCCCACCTTAATACCATTAATCCTAACATCGGAACCGATACTCAAGCCACCGACTTTCAAAAATTCGGCGCTCACGGAATACCCTTCAACAACTTGCAAATCCGATACGCGATATGCAAAGCCCAAAAATAATAAAGCTATAATCAGAACCACCAATCCCATAATGGTTTCAACCGGTTTTTTATGCATCTCAGTCTTCCTCCGTCGATATTGTTGCCGGCTTAGCCGCAACCTTCAGTTTAGCCTTGCCCATTGATATTATTCTGTCAATCAATTCTTCTAAAATAATGGCATCCTGTGTATATACAAATTCTCCCCCATCGGCAATATAATCTTCGGAGCCGCCCGGTTCTACTTCTATATATTTGTTGCCCATAATACCGGTGCTGACGATTGCGGCACCGCTATCATCCGGAATTTGTATTCCTTTACGGATTTTTAAAGTTAGCATTGCCCGAAAATCATCTTCCAAAACACTGTCAGCAATGTAGCCGATGTCAATACCGGCCATTCTTACCTTATCACCTATACCGATACCATCGGTACGATTATAGGTCGCATACACGACATAATCGCTGTTTTCGGCATTTTCCCACTCACTGTGGTTTAACTTGAATATCATAAAGGCAACAAAGCAAAATGCCAGTACACCCAAGCCTATATAAAAGTTGCGTAATTCTTCTTTGGTAAACTCGTTCAATTTTATTGCTCCATTTAAGCTTTTTATTAAGTATTACTCTTTTAAAATCAATTTGTCATCAACGTTTTTTATTATGGTTGAAAAAAATATTCAAATATTGTTATATATGATATATAATTTTTTATAGTGAGTAACAAATGCTGAAAGTTGAAAATATTTCAAAATTTTTTGGTAAAAAACAGGTATTGTGTGATGTTTCTTTGCAAATTGAACAAGGACAAACCGTAGCACTGTTAGGCGAGAACGGTGCCGGAAAATCCACCCTTTTGCGTATTATGAGCGGTTTTTTTGAAGCAAATTCCGGAAAAGTTATGCTTGATGATATCGATATCGGATTAAAACGCACCGAATTTTTACACAATATCGGCTATGTGCAAGAAATATCCGCACTTTACGGAGAAATGAGTGTATACGGCTTTCTTAACTTTGCTGCCGATATACGTCAAGTAGACTTAAGAACAAAGCGCAAGCGCCTTATTGATATAATCAAGAATTTACAGTTGAGTGAAGTGCTTACCCAAAAAACGGAAACATTATCCAAAGGATTTAAGAAACGAACCGAATTGGCAGCCGTATTGCTGGCAGAACCCGAAGTCCTGCTTTTAGATGAACCCACGGAAGGTTTGGACCCGAATCAAAAAGCAGCATTACGGAAAATAATTAAGGATTATGCCCGTCAACATATTGTGGTTATTTCCACTCATACTCTGGAAGATGTAGACACATTGGCTGACAGAGTTCTGCTTTTACATAAAGGTAAAATACGATTTGACGGCAGCCTGTCCTCTTTCAAAAAAACAGCTGATAACGATTTGTCGGCATCTTTTCAAAAAGCAACGTCGGTATGAGGTTAGAAATGCAACAATTTTATATTTTGTTTAAAAAAGAAATTTCGGGGTATTTTCAAAACCGTTTTACTCCCTTAATGGTGTTTATTTATTTAGCCGTCTCCGTCGGTGCAGCTTTTTATTCGGGATATACAAAGATGCACGATACGGCGCTTTATGCTCTATTTTCATCCCAACTCTATATTATGGCGGCATTGATGCCGGCCCTGACAATGCGACTATGGGCAGAAGAATATAAAAGCGGCACTGTAGAATTTTTACTGACACAACCGCTCAGATATTATCAACCGGCAGCGGCAAAAGCAATTGCAGCCTTTGTCTTTGGAATGTTTTTCAGTCTTTTGTTATTGCCTTTTATCTGTGAAGCGTCAAATCAAATTAATATTGATTGGGGCAATATTTTATGCGCCTACTGCGGTTTGTGGCTGGTTATTTTGGTTTTCAGCACTGCCGGTGCATTGATTTCATCACTGAATAAAAATACCATAGCGGTCTATTTGCTCAGTTTATCGGCAACTGTGTTACCGATTGCAATATCCGTATCTCACTTCCGTGCTGCGTATACCGATTTTTTGTTGGCGGAAATAAATATAGGTGATGTGTTTTATTTTTTAGCTCTGAGCGCAACTTTTTTCCTTTTAAATATTACGGTGTTGCGTCTCAATGCCTCCGCACAAAGTTATAAAATATTGCGATTTTGCTTTTTCTGTGCATTGTTGCTAAGCGGTACCGCCGCTTTATGTTTGGCGGTTTATGTTTTGTTACCGTACAAATTCGATATGACAATGCACCAACTATATACACCACAAATTCCAAGCAAGCAAATTGCCGAATCCTTAAAAGAGCCTATTTCCATTGATGTATATATATCGAAAGATTACGTTGAACGTAATACTGAATATGCCCGATACTATCAGCAGGTTACGCGCTTCCTGAAAAAATATGAAAAACTGTCAAACAAAAAAATCAAAGTAAACGCCATAAAAGTAGAACCGTTCAGTAAACTGGAAAATATTGTTCTTTCCTCTCAACTGTATTATGAAGAAAACATTTACGGCAGTAAAGACTATTTCGGAGCCGTCATTCGTAATGAAAACGGCGAAGGCGTCGTCATCCGGCATTTTTTGGCGGCTCGCGGTCCCTATTTGGAAAAAGATGTTGATATTGCACTCTTAAAGCTAAGCAGTGATGATGTTTTAAAAAATGTTGGCGTATATTTGGATGTATTACAGAATATTGACGATTTTCAAGGTTTTCTGCTTAATTTGGAAAATGACTATAATGTCGTCAGTATTCCGGAAGATATTTATGAAATTTCACCGCTGCTGGATTTATTGATTCTAATTAACCCGAAAGAAGTTCCGCATTATTTTACGACCGCGGTAGATAAATATATGGCTGCGGGTGGCAAAATTCTTTTGTTTTTTGATTTTTTAACGGATAATCAGCCGAATACCGTCAACATGAAATCGCTTAACTTTTTAGGGATAATTAATCGTTTGGGACTTACATTCAGCGGTAACCTGATTGACAACGCAAAAGCCGACACAAATGTCGCAAAATCCGGATTACCGATAAGACTGTATAAAGCAGTTGAATTTGATGCTACCGATGACAAATATGCGATTACACCGATTATCACCAGTGGTGAGCACTTGGTTGGCGTACTGCTGCAAGAAAAAAATTCCGCCGATAGTGCAAACAGCGTACAAGCAGCGTTGTTCGGTGATACCGATCTGCTTATAGACAACAACTGGATTGCGGCACAGTCTCCGGATAAGAATCCGTATGATACTGTATATAAATCGGCAAATATGGAAATTCTGCGAGGCTTAATCGACAAGATACTGGGAAACGATATTTATAATTCTCTTCCGGTGCGCTATGAACGACAAAATACTTTCAGTATAAGCGATAAAATCTACAACCTTTTATATGAGCAAAATGCTCCGACTTATCTTCGTTTGAGCAGTGAGCTGCTTGATGCGCGCACCGCTGTTGATGATGAGATTTTTCAAAATCCGGACAAGATTGTGCAAATGATGCAAATCAGCGAAGCCGGTCAAAAAATTTCGGAGTTGGAATTGCAAACGGAGAACCTTATTTATAATGTAAGTCAGCAATATCAACAAAGAATCCGGATTATGATGGTTTCTCAAATTTTATTAACTCCGTTGTTACTTGCTTTGTTATTGGCCATCATCACATTTATTGCACATAAAAAACAGCAAAGAACTGTTCGGAGATTTATGGATGAATAAAAAATATTTTATCATTGCTTTTATTTTTGCGCTTGCGGCGGCAGCTATAAGCGTCGGTGCGTTAAAATATTCTTCATGGCAAAAAAGTCTGGTCACGAACGGCGAACCCACATTTGCCGCTACTCGCAATAAAATGTCTTATTTAGGCAAGATAAAAATTACTTCGCCTGATAATGGAGAAATAAATCTTTATCGTCAAAACGGCATGTGGCGATTTGCGGAGGCTAAAAATTATTTTGCCAATCTCAGACAATTAAGTAATTTATTGAAAATGATAAATGATTCGCAAATCATAGCTACCGATAAAGCAAATCCCAGTTTGCTTAAAAAACATCAGCTAGACAAGAATTCCGGCATATTACTACAGACTTATGCTCTTGACGGAACCATGTTTAATCAAATAATTATCGGCAAAAAAGAGAAGAACAATATATGTTACGCCCGTCTGCCGCAATCCGCAAAACATATATACCGCATCAGCGATTGCAATCTTTTTTCCGCACAGACCGCAGATTGGATGCCATATCCGTTGCTTACAATTCCGTATTATTTGTTGGAGCGCATAAAAACTACGGAAATCGAATTATACCACGATGAAATAATCGATAAAATCATGCATTCCAAAAATATGCGTTTATTTGTTCTGGCAATCAGCAATCTTGATTATCAGGGAATTATTTTCAAAGAAGAATTGATTACCGACGAATCGCTGAATCCGGAAAGCAGGCAAATAGAAGTAGAAATGGCCGACGGATTAGTGTACATTTTAACCATCTACGAAATTGATGACAGTTATTGGTTGGATTTAGCATTGAAAGTCGGTAATATTGCTCACAAATCAGTGCCGGAATTTATTGAAAAAAATCGTAAATATTTTGATAAATGGTTATTTCAATTAAGTGATAAGCAAGGAAAATTGCTGTTTAATTTCAGTGGTCAATGATAATTTCATACAACGGCTTTTTAATCAAATATAAATAAATATTTGTTAGCATCAATGGAGAAACGGAGTCTCCATTGAAAAAGATTGTTGGCATATTTGTACTTATTTTAGGGTTATGCGGTTGCGCCTCTCTCAATTTATGGGGCGGCTCAGGAAGCAGCGTAACTGTGCAAAAAGGTGATACACTGTATAGTATATCACGTCGGTATAATGTGCCGATTAAGGATTTGATAAACATTAATCACATGGTGTCGCCTTACACACTTTATGTAGGACAGAAAATATTATTACCTACCAAACAATATCATATAGTTCAGCGCGGTGAAAGTTTGTACAGTATTGCCAGAATTTATAATGTTGATATAACATCATTAAGCCGTGTCAATAACCTTTCAACGCCTTATGCGCTTTATGTGGGGCAAAAACTGCTGTTACCGGCATCTGTTTCTTCTGCTCAGGTCACAGGCTCAAAAGTAGCTGTTGCACCGGCAAAAAGTAGTAACATATCGACTACAACGACAAAAACGCAGACTTACGTTCCAACTACTCCTCCGGCCAAAAACCGTTCGGCTAAATTCTTGTGGCCGGTACAGGGAACTGTTATATCAGGATTCGGCAACCTTGGTAAAGGACGCAAAAATGACGGCATTAATATTAAAGCTCCGCTCGGCACCGCGGTCAAAGCGGCTGATGCCGGCACCGTTGCGTATGCCGGAAGTGAGCTGAAAGGTTTCGGTAATCTGATTTTAATTAAGCACACCGATGGATGGATTACTGCCTATGCGCACAACGATAAAATGTTTGTTAAAAAAGGCCAGAAAGTGGCTCGCGGCGAAAAAATTTCCACCGTCGGCAGCACCGGCAGCGTAACCGCTCCGCAACTGCACTTTGAAGTGCGCAACGGCAAAAAAGCGGTAAATCCGCGGTTGTATCTGCCGTAAATAAAAAAACTAATTTTCCAGATATATTCGGCTCTTTTTGTAGTGCTCAATCATAAAGCGCAACAACACCCCGATAATGGCGGCAACCGGAACGGCGATAATCATACCCAAAAGCCCGAGCAAAACCCCGCCGGCAAGCAAGGCAAACATTACCCATACCGGATGCAGTCCGATATTTTCTCCGACTAATTTAGGTGTCAAGAAATTACCTTCCAAAAATTGTCCGATTAGAAACACGGCAATTACTTCCAAAATTTTCGGTAATGTTCCGTATTGCGTAACCACCAATACAATAGCCATCAGAAAACCGGAAATTGAACCGACATACGGTATAAATGATATCAAACCGGCCAAAAAACCGACCAAAAGCCCCAAGTGCAAATCTACCAACCACAAGCCGAATGAATAAAACGCCCCCAATATAACGCAAACCAAGGCTTGTCCACGCAAATATCCTGAGATAATCCTATCCACGGCCTTAGCTCCTTCAACAACGTTCTGTTTGTTTTTTTGCGGTATCAATTCATAAATTTTACCTGTAAAATTATGCCAATCACGCAACATATAAAAAGCGACAATCGGCGAAATCAGCAACAGCGAAACAATGTTTACCAACGCGAAACCGTTGGAGATGATTTTTTGCACCAGTGCCGCCAAAGGTTTTGCCGATTCGCCGAGGTTGCGCAGAATATCTCCGCGTCCGTCCGGTATCAGCGTCGGAAAGTGCGTTTGTATCTGCGCTATCCATATTTTTATTTTGCCGCCGAAATTTTCAATATAACTCGGCAGATTCTCCAGAAAATCACTGACTTGTGATACAGCCATTGTTCCCAGCAAAATTAAAACCGGCAACAGAATCAGCAAAAAAGATACCGAAACAATTATGGTTGCTGTGGTGCGTGATATTTTACCGTTGCGAACTATGCGATTTACCAACGGATCCAGAAAATAAGCCACCATAATACCGACAACAAACGGCAATAATACCGAACGCAGTGCATACATCAAACTGCCTACAATCAGTAAAACCGCCAATAACAGTATATATCGTTGATTGTTAACTTCGGATTTGTTCATGATTTTTACCTTATAATGTAGTAATTATCGCTCGCTTCATGGCTAAAACCGGATTCTTGCAAGGCATTCCATAAATCTTGCAACGGGCCGGTATAGCGGATGGAGAAATTAACTTTACCGCCGCCGAAACTTTTGGTATCAATACCTTCAACCATTGTCAGCTCGGAAAGGACTTTACTTTTTAAGAGCCAATCTTTCATATCTTGATAAATATAAACCGCATTCAATGAGTGTACTGTATTTTCTGAAGTTTCAAGTTTGGCATCTCGCTCCATATTTGATATCATCATAACACTTTTTTCGATTGCTTTATCAAAAACATTGTTGTCTCCGTCATTATATATGGCAAAATTTTCTTCGGACTTGGTATATTCGTTTTTGAGTGTAACTTTCAAATCTCCGTTTTCCAGTGGTTCAGCAAAAACCACATATATTTTATCAGAATCGTTAATTGAGCTGATTTGCTTATAGATTTCGTTCGTCATATAGAGGGCATTTTGTGCGCTGAGATTGTCAATATAGCGATATTGATCGCCGATAGTGCGCATTTGCATTGCTCCGAATTTTATCAATCCCTTTGATTGCCAACTGCGCCGCCACACATTATCGTCTTCCCACAGCAGGGGATATGCTTGCGGATGCGGCTTAAAAATCGGAATTACCAACAAGTTATCCGTTTCCAATTTAATCATTTCATTTTCAGCCAAATAATCTTTGAGCAAGTGATCGTTAATTTGCACCGACAAATCGGCTTTATATTTTGTGCCTCCGGATTTTTCGTTATCAACTCCGACCGAACGGATAAAATATTGAATAGAATCGTCCGAAAGAGCCTTTAATTTTTCCACATTTTCGGTCGATGTCAATTTTCCGGCAATCTCCAAAAAGGCCTGACGCTGTGCGTCAAGCATTGCTTTATCCTTGGCCACCACGGAATTTTCGGCCTCTACATCAACAGGAATAATAACACTGTATTCGATTTTGGCGTATGCCGGCATTGCAGACAACACTAACGCAACTAATATAAATAAACTTCTCATTTCTTTACTCGCTCAAATTTGCCCTAAGCATATTACAAAAGAGTCTAAAAAGCAAAACTTTTTATAGACTTTTTTACAGAACCGTTGTTTATTATTTATAATTTTAAAACGACTACTTTAAAGGATTGATAAAATGGTAAAGAGTAAATATATAAATTCACTTTTGGCACGAGCCAAGGAAAATATCAAAACAATAGTTCTGCCTGAGGGTGAAGATGAACGTGTTTTGGAAGCAGCTCATATTGTCAGCGCTGAAGGCGCGGCCAAAATCATTATTTTGGGCGACATCAAACAAATGAGTGATTATTTTGCACAAAAAGGCTGGAGCACAAAAGATATTGAATTCATAAAACCTGAGGAATCTCCGCGTTTGGCCGAATATACAGAGCTTCTTTATGAGCTGCGCAAAGAAAAGGGATTATCCCGTGAAGATGCCGCTACCTTGGCTCAGAATTACAACTATTTCGGAACATTGATGATAAAATCAGGTCATGCCGACGGAATGGTTTCAGGAGCCAATCACTCCACTGCCGATACAGTGCGTCCTGCTTTGCAGATTATTAAGTCAGCAAAAAAAGGAGCTAACGTTTCTTCTTTTTTCATCATGTTATCCAATGATGTGCCGTATATTTTTTCCGATTGCGGTGTAATTATCAATCCTACCGACAAAGAATTGGCGGATATTGCGCTTAATGCCGCGCAAACCGCAATTTTATTCGGAATTGAACCGAATGTGGCGATGCTGTCTTTCTCAACCAAAGGTTCAGGCAAAGGAGACGAAGTTGATAAAGTAATACGCGCCACCAAAATGGCGCAGGAAGCTCTGCTGACCGATGAATATAAAAATTTGGGCATTAAGATTGACGGTGAATTGCAGGCTGATGCCGCGTTAAACAGTGCCGTGGCTGCCAAAAAAGCACCGGACAGCGAAGTTGCCGGCAAGGCTAATGTATTGATTTTTCCTAATCTGGAAGCAGGCAATATCTGCTACAAAATGCTACAACGTTTGGGCGGATGTGAGGCTTACGGTCCGATTTTGCAAGGACTGAATGCACCTATTAATGATTTGTCGCGCGGTTGTTTTGCCGAAGATGTGGTCGGTGCAATCGCCATAACTTGTATTCAAGCAACAAAATAAGGAACTTTACTCATGAAAAAAATTCTTGTAATCAATTGCGGTTCTTCTTCATTAAAATTTCAGCTTTATAATGTGGAAGGCGAAGACTATAATGTAGTATCCAAAGGTATCGCTGAGCGTATCGGTGCCGAAAATTCAGTTATTAAAATTCAGTACGGCGATTCGCCTAAACAGCAACATCAGATTGCGATGCCTACGCACTCAGAAGCAATTCGCAGCGTTTTTAATCTGCTTTTAAACGGAGCCTTAAAATCTATGGATGAATTAAGTGCTGTCGGACATCGTGTGGTTCAAGGCGGTGATATTTTTAAGGAATCCGTACTGATAACCGATGAGGTTGTTGCTAAAATAGCCGAACTCTCCGATTTGGCACCGCTGCATAATCCGGCACACGTTTTAGGCATAAAAGCTGTTAAGGAAGCATTACCGAATATTCCGCAAGTGGCTGTTTTTGACACATCATTTCATCAGACCATGAAGCCGGAAGCATACCGCTATGCTATTCCGGAAGATCAGTACGTACGCAACAAAATCCGTCGCTACGGTTTTCATGGTACTTCACATAAATTTGTGGCTGAAGAATGCGCTAAATTAATTGGTAAAAAAGGTAAAATTATCACCTGCCATTTGGGTAATGGGGCATCTATTTCCGCTATCGACAACGGTAAATGTGTTGATACCTCCATGGGATTTACACCGCTTGCCGGCACCATTATGGGTACGCGTTCAGGTGATATTGATCCGTACATTCCTCTTTATATTATGAAAAAAGATGGACTGAGTGTTGATGAAGTCAATGATATGCTTAATAAGCAGAGCGGTATGTTGGCTTTGTGCGGTCTCTCCGATAACCGTGATGTCGAAAACGGTATTTTTGAAGGCGATGCAAAATGTATATTGGCGACTGATTGCTATGTTCACTCTCTGTTGAAAATCATCGGCGGTTATATTGCCGTGTTGGGTGGAGTTGATGCCATTGTGTTTACAGCCGGCGTCGGCGAAAACGGCTGGGTTTTGCGCAAACAACTGATTGAGCGTTTGAGCTATCTCGGCATTAAACTCGATGAGAAAAACAACCGTGTTCGCGGTGAAACAATTATGATTTCAACACCGGATTCAAAGGTTAAGGTTTATATCATCCCGACTGACGAAGAGTCCGTAATTGCCCACGATACGGTTCGTTTGGCTAAGTTGCAATAACTCTTGCCGATGCTCTTAATCAATAAGCCCCGAGAACTTTCGGGGCTCATTTTATTGCAAACTTTCCGCGCATAACAAGGCCGCACCGATAATGCCGGCATCGGTACCGCAGATTGCAGGTTTGACGTCGGCCGGATTATGCGGTTGCAACAGTGCCAAGGTAGTCGCAACTTTAGCGTAATCTACAATTTTGGAAAGACTGCCGGAAAGCACAAAAATTTCGGTATCCAACAGAGCGTTCAACAGCTTAAGTCCGGCAACCAGATTTTCTTCCCATTCATAGTATGCCGCACGTGCCGCCGCATCTCCTTGTTGCGCCGCCGCATGTATTGCAAAGCAATCGGTTTGTGTGGCGCCGTGTTCCGCTGCCAAGCGTTTTAAATCGCGACCGGAAAACGGAAAACTGAATTCGCCGGTAGCACCGCATTTGCCGTGCAAAATTCTGCCGTCGCAAATCAATCCGCAGCCGGTATCGGTGCCGAGAGTCAGCATAATACCGTTTTTAACTCCGCGTAAATTGCCGATTTTATATTCCGCATACATTGCCGCATTGGCATCATTCTCAATAATGTACGGAGCTTTGAATATTGCGGACCAATTAATATTTTCATATCCTTTAGGTAAATTGTTGGGTTTACTTTGCAGTTTGTTTTTAAACACCACTCCGGCAGTGGCAAGCGCACAAGCATCATATTTATACTGCGTAGTTGCATTTTGTAAAATTTGCTCAATTCCATCTGATGTTTGCGGTGTCGGTTGTGTAACAACTTCGGTTTGCAAAGTTCCTTTGGCATCAACCAAAGCATAAGCTATTTTGCTGCCGCCGATATCAAAAGACAATACAGACATTTTACCACTCCTGTTATGTTTTATTATATACCTTCATTAAATAAAAAAAATAGTTTGCCGTCAAGACAAACTATTTTTTTGTTAGTGCTTTACTACTTGCAGCTCACCATTAAAATAGCGAACATCATAACAGAAAATACGTGACCACTCAGAGCTGAACGGAACAAACAGACTGACACCGTACTCGAAATCATAGGGCTCCAGAATCCATCCGGTAGTCAAGACCAGATAACCAAGGACAGAAGCATCCTCTTTTTTGAGGATTTTCCAACCGGCGCAGACCGTACCGATTCCAAACACGCCGGGGATACAGACTACTTCTGTTCCAAAGCGCAGAGCGGCGCGGTTGTTAACCTTCTCGACTATCAGGAGATCCTGGTTTACCTCCACATCCATACCTGACATGGTAACAAACTCTACTTTATTCATATATATAATAATTTTGGTGAATTTTTCCGAAAAAGAGCACGGATACCTTTCCAATCAGAATATCGGTGCTCTCACATATAACCTTTGTCTCGGCAACTACTGTGTAAAACAGTAACACTGTTTCCCATTATGCTTCATATAAAATTATAACAAGGTGGTTTTCGTTGCCCCATAAAGGTTACCCTTAATGTCAAAGAACGCTTGTCAAAGACATTGCATAATCTATATAAGAATAATGCATAACACATTATGCCGTATACACCGTTTTTAAATAAATTGCAAGTGTTTTGTTTTGTCAAATAGAACAAAACCGCCGATTTAGTACGGCGGCTTTCAGAATGTTTATTAGCAGCGGCTTCTTAACGAAATGCCAGATATAGAGTTTTTCCATCTGCACAAGTAGAAGCGGCTGTTCCCAAATCGATGCTGCCGCCGACAGAAGCATCCTTGGAGAACGCTATACCGGAAAAACCATTGGTTGACATGGTTCCCCACTGCCCGTTGGCAATGCCCATACAAATTTCTTCACTTACTTTGGCTATTTCCAAAACATAATATTTGACAGCACTTTTTTCCATTACGAGCACTTTCATCTCAATATCTTCATCGTCAATGAATTTTGAACCGGATTCATTCCATTCCAAATCTGTCGGATACGCTTTTGCCTCGTAAAGATATTTGGTCATATCTGTTCCGGTTTTATTATCATAAATATACTCTCTAAACACAACGCGGGCGCGGTGTGCCAAATCGCTGACTTCGTCAATTACTTTGTTAATTTTGTTTTCACTCACGGTTTTGCTGACTAAACTGAAACCTCCTACTGTCAAAATACCTATAATCGACAATACGCCGAGCATTTCTATCATTGAACGACCATTCTGCAAATCCTTTTTCATTTTATTTCCTTTCTTTATTTTGAAAATCCGATTATTTACACGCTCTGAATCCCAAATATAGTGTCGCATTGTCAACGCAACCGGTGGCAGCTGTTCCCGGATCCATTCGCGGATAATTAGCCAACATAACTGAAAAATCGTTCACGTTTGTAAATGTTGCACCGATAAAACCGTTACCGTTGGTTGCGCCCCAGTTGGACGAGGCCAGATTAACACAAGTGTCATCACTCATATTGCTTATTTTTACGACAAAATGCGGGTGCATACTCTCATCTGTACCGCTACCGGCCGCCACATACGGCATTTCAACATCTAAATCCGATGACAGTGTAAACTTTCCGCTGCCATACTCTATACCGCTCGGATAAGCTTCGGAACGATACAGAAAATTAGCGTAGTTTCCATATTCGGTATCATATTGGCATGACATTTTTTTAGCACTGTCAATCAATTGTGAAACTTCCGAAACATCTTGTGTTATTTCCTGTTGCCGACGGGCCTTGCCGACAATCATCAATCCTCCGACGCTGAGAACTCCGATAATTCCCAACACGCCAAGCATTTCTATCATTGAACGACCTTCTTGATTTGTATGCATTGTTTTCTCCTTTGCCCTTTGTATTGCACAAAAGCGAAGAATCTATGGATATACCGACGGATTCTTCGCTCTCGCGCGGAAATACCTTTCGTTATTTTCTTTCTTTGACCGGCATTACTTCCGGAGCTTGTTGAATAATCTGAATCTGTTGAGTTACAGGTTTATAAATCGTCTGTTGCCACGGGCTTTCTTCAACATATTCTTGACCGCATATACTTATGCCTAAACTGCGCAATGCTGTTTCGGTCGGTACATAAACGTCCATACCGTCATCGGTTTTGATGCCAGAATGAGCCATACCGCTTACAGTGCAGTCTTTATAGAACAATGCTCCGCCGACAGTTACGTTTTGAATAAAGGTATCAGCCAAGATTTCCGCACCTTTTTCTTCGGTATAGCGGTATCCTTCGATTTTTGCACTGTTTTCCAGATAATCTTCACCGTCATTGAAATTATCTACGTTCAACACACCTAAAGTCAGGAAACCGTTACGTCCTACTTCCGGCAAATCCAAATTAAGTGCCAAAGGTGTATATTCCGTACTTTTATCCAGCATAATCAATGCCGTATTTTTACTCGGATTGATTCTGACCGCACGCCCGCTCATTTCGGTATTACGAACTGTTTTAATTTGATAGCTGTTATTGCTGCGATCTATCAAATCGCCGGAAGTTAGAACTAAGCGATCGGATATCAGCAAACCCGCTCCTTTGCGGCCGTTTGGACTAACAATTTGCACCACAGAAGAACGCAAACGATACATTGTTTCCGGTGTCAATTCTTTACAAGGATTACTGGCCATAACACAAAGTGTATCCAATGCTGAGGTATCCCCTGTGTCTACCCAAGTGTCATCAACTATTTTGCAAGTGCTGCTTTCTACAAATTCTCCAGCCGCATTATAGCATGTATCAACCGTTTTAATCTCCACCGGCTGAACAATAACGCCGCCGGTTTCGCACGGAGCCGGAACCTGAATTCCCTCCACAACTTTGTAGCACGGCTGATCCGGAAGCGGAACTGTTTCGACGACTGCAGGTGTTTGGCAACTTGGAGCCGTACAAACACTGCATTCGGCCTGACATTTGCTCGCATCAAAATTCGGACTGCCGATTTCACATGTCTTAGCACAATCATATTCTTTGCGATAACCGCATTTAATCGGGTTTAAGGCACGTTCTTCTTCAATCAAAGCCCAACGTTGCGCCGACATGGTTTGATCAGGTACACGTTGCATCAACTGATCTTCAAAGCCGGTCATAGCACGCAAATTGGAAGCGGCATCGGCAAATGCACGCTCAATCAGCTTGTTTTCACCATCTTTTTCTCCGTCGTAAAGCTCGCCGTAACCGGTACTTTCACCTTTCCATAATACATTATTCTTAGTCAAATCCATTAAACGCCATGTAACCGTGATTTCGGAAGTTCCGCTACGTTCATTTTTCTTTTCCGCTTTATTCCAATCATATTCATCACAAACATTCATAAAGTAGTCGGTTATTTCCGCTGTCAAAACGTATTCCGGCAACTCGGTCGGAAGAACTTGCAGACACAAATCTTTCGGAGCCGGCAAAACTTTATAACAATCACCGACAGCTTCTTCAAATGCTGCTTGGAAGTTGATGTTTCTTTCCATAATACGACCGCTGTTCAAGCGCGCTTCTTTATTATAACGGCGGCAACCGAAAATACGGAAACGATAGTTACCTATGCGGCTGGTATATGGTCCATCCTTACCTTTTTTCTTGATTCTGAAATCAACGTGATCCAATGCAATCGGAGCCATTTGGCAACAGCTGCGCTGCATTGCCTCATAAATTACCGGAGTATACGGCACATAATTGCGCAACTCTAAGTGTTGTTCGGCCTGACGTGCCGCGCATCTGTTGCAAGTACCCGGAACTTTTATGTTATTATCGGTACAACTGCTGCATTCACCTCCCGGAAACAAGCTTCCGTCTTTATCCGGCGACGGAACGCGATTACAATCACCGTCCGGAGCGTCACAAGGAATACCTGTATAAACAAAAGGCGTTTCTTGGTACATCTGCGGTTGCAGTTGAGGTTGCGGCTGTGCTTGAGGTAACGGTTGAGGTTTATCGCCATCGGTACAATTACTGCATTCGCCGCCAGGGAACAAACTACCATCTTTATCTGCCGGAGGAACACGGTTGCATTCACCGTCTGGTGCATTGCATGGTTTATCGGAGCGGACAACCGGTGCCGGTGCAGCTACTGCCAGTGGTGCAGATTCAACCGCCTGTGGAACAATCATTGCACAGTCATGCTGTGGACTGGTGCAAGGTATTTCTTGCACGGCAACCGGATGCCGCGCTTCCGTTTTAATCGCTTCTTCCACGTAAACCGTCTTAACTACAACAGGCTGCGGTTCTTCCACCACTTTTTGCACCTGTCTAATTTCAACCGGCTTGATTTCTTCTTTTATATATATAGGTTGCGGAGCAGCCACAATCGGCTCCGGAGCCATAACCGCCGGCGGTGTATAGCCGCGCACCTCTATATCGGCATCGGCAACCGCCATGCCGGCAACGGCCGTACTCATAGTCAGGACGGCTGTTAACGCGTATAATGCTTTTTTATTTTGTTTCATCTGTTTTCTCCTATACCTGTTTTGACGGCATAACATATCTGTATGACAACGCCTCCGCTATGTGCATCTTAGACACATTTTTTTCATTTTGCAAGTCTGCAATTGTTCTGGCCAGTTTTAAAGTGCGATGATAAGCTCGAGCCGACATTTTCATTTTCTCGGCAAAGCCCACCAGCAGGCTCTTTGCGTCGCTGTCCAGCTTAGTTACTTCTTCCAGAATATCTCCTTTCAACTGCGAATTTGTATGTAGATGAGGATATCCCAGTTCAATAAATCTTTGTTGCTGAATTTTCCGCGCCGCAACCACGCGTTGGCGAATCTGTGCCGAACTTTCGCCTTTTTTGACTTCTGCCATATCCCACGGGCTCACCGGAGGTACCTGAATATGAATATCGAATCTATCCATCAGTGGACCGGATATTTTAGACTGATATTCTTCGGCACATTTCGGAGCACGTGAACATTCCTGACCGCTCACTCCGAGATATCCGCAACGACATGGATTCATTGCCGCGACCAGCTGAAAATCTGCAGGATATTGCGTATGGCAATGCACTCGAGAAATGGTTACATAGCCGGTTTCAATCGGCTGACGTAACGCCTCCAATGTAGGGCGATTAAATTCCGGCAGCTCGTCCAAGAACAAAACGCCGTTGTGTGCCAGCGAAATCTCGCCCGGTACTCCTTTGCGACCGCCACCGATAAGCGCCGGTGTCGAAGCGCTGTGGTGTGGGTCACGATAAGGACGTTCAAAGCTGATCTCGCTGTTTTTGAGTTCGCCGGCAATCGAATGAATCATACACGTTTCAAGTGCTTCTTCCGTCGTCAACGGCGGCAAAATAGTTACAAGTCGCGAAGCAAGCATTGATTTACCGGCTCCCGGAGTACCGACCATCAAGAGATTATGAGCACCGGCCGCGGCGACTTCCAGCGCACGTTTGGCAGTTTCCTGCCCTTTAACGTCGGCCATATCCAAATCGGAAACTTTTGTTTTTTTGTGCTTAACCTCCGGACGCGGCAGTTGCTGAATTCCTTTCAAGTGATTAATCAGGGCCAACAAGCTCGGGGCAGCAATAATATCTTTCAGACCTGACCATGCCGCCTCGCCTCCCTGTGTCTCCGGACAAATCAAACCTTTATTGATGCGATTGGCATGAATAGCTACCGGCAATGCACCGTTTATCGGCATGATTGCACCATCCAAACCGAGTTCGCCGACCACCACATAGTCTGTCACATCTTCCGCCGGCACAATTCCCATACCGGCCAGTAGCGCTAAAGCTATCGGCAAATCAAAATGCGAACCTTCTTTTAATAAGTCGGCAGGTGCTAAATTTATGGTAATGCGTTTAGCCGGAAGCTCGACTCCCATAGTATTCAGTGCCGCCCGCACGCGCTCTTTACTTTCTGCAATGGTTTTATCAGGAAGACCGACAATATTAAATACCGGCATGCCCGAAGAAATCTGCAGTTGTAAATCTACATCGAGTGTATTTAATCCGTTAAAAGCTATGGTGTTTACGCGTGCCAACATTTTTACCACCTCGGAACTACGTCTCCTTCACGCCATCTGCGAGTCGGATAAGTACCACGCTGCAACTCATCGGCCTTTGCCGTAACTTTCGGAACCTCGGACAAACGTACATAGCATGAGCCTTCCAAGCGGCTGAGACAATAAGCAACCTGTTCTTCGGTGCCGCGGCAATACGCTAAGACGCGTGTATTTAAATTTTGCAAAACAACTTGATTTTGCGGATATTTATTGTTCTCCACCGCCGGAAAATCACCTACCGGCCGGTCATCCTCTTCCCACGGCATATAATAGTCCACACACCCCGGAACCGTATAAGAACCCTGAGCATCATATATTGCCACTGTGGTTTCATGACGACACTGCGGCGTATAATATTGCATAGGTTGCTGTGTTTTCTTAACTGCAGTGCAACCGGCACAAAACAGGACTAAAATCCCGATAAAAAGCATATTTAATCGTTTCATTTGACACCTTAAACATATATTTCTTTGCCCTTACGATATACCCAAAGTGTTAAAATAATGTTTATATTCTGCGGCATATATAACAAAAAACCCGCCGAATAACTCGACGGGCAGTAATGTGTATGCAATAAAAAATCAATTTTTATCACTGTAAGCACAATCAAATTTAATTTTATTAATATACCGAGTCTTTGTTTTATCATATACCTTATAGGTCGGACTGACGCCATCTTTTTGCACAACTGCCTGCTCCTCCCTTATATCAAATTCCCCTATTGAACCATCTTTGAGTGGAAGTAATTTACTAACTTTAACCGTATCCCCTTTGTGTAATCCTTGCTCCAGTTTTTTATCTTCAACCATTTTTTTCACTTTTTCAAAGTGCTCTACTTTCCTGTCCAATGCTTCCACCTCAGATATAGAGATGGTAACATCTTGAGGTATCTCTTTAAACTCTTTGCGACGAATTGTAACACCATCATGTTCCTCAATATTTGTTTTTCTTATCTTTTGTGCTTTTTCATAAATCGGATTAATCAATTTTGAACCGATAACGCGTGTTGTGTGTAAGTCAGATTCTGTTTCATAAACCCACTCTACACTGCGTAAAACGGAATCTTTCTTTTCATACGGTATTTTATTCTTTTCCAAAAATTCTTTGATTGTTTGTGTATCGGCAATAGGGTCAGTTTCTCCCCGCGATATATTTTGCCAACGTGTCGTGGATATTTCTCCGGCCATGGTATTAAGAACTTGATCTGGAGATATAGCTTTTTTTTCTTTATTTTCACCGCCGAAACCGCACGATGTTAACAATGTTGTTAAGGCACCGATGGTAAACGTTTTGATTTTGTCTTTCCAGTTCATGATATTATCTCCTTAATATGCTATATTAATCTAATTTTACCTGTTCCATACAATTTTGTCAAGCTTTTTTTACGAAAAAACTTTTTGCGAAAAAAAACACTTGCATTTGCCGCAAATTTATGTATATTAACGCTTGTCCCTTGCCGGATGCAGCGTCATTCGGCTATACATTAACCGGCCGATGTTGCGTCAGAAGTGCCGCGGCGTCTGCCATTTGTTGAGTAATCCATAAGGAGATATTAAAATATGGCTAACTATGAAAGCGTGCTGATTGCACGTCAAGACCTTGGTGCCGCACAAGTTAATTCTCTCGTTTCTGATTTGAGCGAAGTGATTAAAAAAGAAGGCGGCGAGGTCGTAAAAGTTGATAATTGGGGTTTGAAAAATCTCGCTTATCGCATTAAGAAAAACCGCAAAGGTCACTATGTTTTGTTAAACATTGTTGCTCCGTCCAGTGCAATTTCCGAATATGAAAGACTTATCCGCTTAAACGAAGATGTTATTCGTTATATGACGGTTAAAGTTGATGAGTTCAACAACGAAACTGCAGATATCGAAGAAGATTCTGCCGTTGCCGAAGCTTAAGGAGATTTAACAATGGCTAAACAAACATTTTTCAAAAGAAAATCTTGTCCGTTTTCGGGCGAAAATGCGCTGAAAATTGACTATAAAGATGTTAAATTGCTTTCACGCTACATTTCGGAAAAAGGTAAAATTATTCCGTCGCGTATCACTTCTGTTTCGGCTAAAAAGCAAAGAGAATTGGCTCGCGCCATCAAACGCGCCCGCTATATCGCTTTGTTGCCGTATGTTGCTATGTAGGAGGGTATCATGGAAGTTATTTTACTCGAACACATCGAAAAATTAGGCCGTATGGGCGACAAAGTAAACGTTAAAACCGGTTATGCCCGTAACTATTTGTTGCCGCAAAAGAAAGCTTTGCGCGCTACCGATGCCAACATTGCTTATTTTGAAGCACAAAAAGCGGCATTGGAATTGCACAACCAAGAACTTTTGGGCAAGGCGTCCGAATTGGCGGCTTCTTTGAACGGATTTAACGCAATTCTGATTCGTCAAGCTGCGGAAACCGGCCAACTTTACGGTTCCGTAACGATTCGTGACATTGCTTCGGCTATTAAAGAAGCTGGCTTCAATGTTGAACGTCGCTACATTTATTTGGAAAAGCCGATTAAAGATTTGGGCATTTACCAAGTAAAATTGAACCTGCATCCGGAGGTAACGCAAACCATTTTGGTAAACGTTGCCAGAAGTTCGGAAGAAGCTAAAAAGCAGGCGAAAGCATATAATCAAGAATAATTTGTTTCTTGAAAAGCACAACTCAGAATCCCCGATTACAGAATCGGGGATTTTTTATGCGGAAAAATTTATCTTGACAGAAAATGATTTTTATCCTATTTTTGCGGGTAGAAATTTTATAGTTTATGTATTTTTAATTTTTTATTATGATTTTATTATGAAAAAACTTTTAACTGTTGACGATGTGCGCAAAGCCATTGACGAATTGGGAGATCCCGAACTTTCTTGTGAGGTTGAAGATATGTCTGACGAGGATTTGTTGGGGAAAAGTTTTGAGCATGATTTCATGCTTGACAGCCTTGAGATCGTGACTGTCACGATGAATCTCGAGCGTGACCATCATCTCAGCGTGCCGGATGAAGCCGTTACGAATTTTAAGCTAAACGGTAGCACGGTGAAGGCATTGCTTGATGAATACAACAAGGCGATTGTTTGATTTATGCCGTCCGGATATGTTTTATTGCATATCCGGCGATTTTGTTTTATGGCTCATTTTAAAATTTTGCTGATTTTTATTAATCTTCGTCGCATAGAATAATGCCTGTTATATCCATCAATGTTTTTTTATTGCGCTAAATATCGCTAAAATTGTTTTACAGAGTCTATTTTATGAAATTGCACAATGTCATAAAAAATGCTTGCGTAAATGAAAATATGGGTATATACAGTGTTTGGTTTATATGGATAGATGGCCGAGTGGTCGAAGGCGCACGATTGGAAATCGTGTGTACCTCTAAAGGGTACCGTGAGTTCGAATCTCACTCTATCCGCCAATAGAACAAATGAAGCACCCTTGCGGTGCTTTTTTTGTTTTAGACGTGATGAGTGGGAGAAGAACTCACGGGAAATTACTGACATTTTAACTTTGGCGAATCTGCAACATTTTAACTTTGTTACTACTGCTATATAAAAACATCTTGACACTTATGTCACTCTAAAATACTATAAATTTGTTCGGTTTATTCCGAAAAGTGCCTGAAAAGGTGCGGAGCTGTCAGAAGCTCTTACACATAGCGGTGTCGGATATACATCGTCAAAATATCGTCTTGTTGTACAAGCGACTATGCTTATATCCCCCGATTGAAACTCTTGTTTTGATCGGGGAGCTTATAGCGTATGTCCAAGATTTTCTAAAGGCTATAAGGTCATTTCTATGTGTATGATTTCTGAACTCCCCGATCACCTTTTTCAGGGTGATTTTTTTATTTTGAACGGAGAGTTTTCATGAAAAAAATATTTTTAATATTGCCAATTTTGCTAAGCGCTTGCGGTACGATTTTTAACGGCACAACCCAAACGATGACTTTTGATTCAAATGTAAAAGATGTGAAAATCTATGTTAATAATCAATTGATTTGCAGTCAAACTCCTTGTACTATTGATGTTGACAGAGAATCTTCCACAATGATTGTAACTGCCAAAAAAGAAGGATATAAAGACGGTTTGGTTAACGTAAAATCAAAAATCAACGGCACAACTTGGTTTAACATATTGTTCTCTTATGGATTTACCACCGACTTTGCCATGGGCGGAATGTGGAAATACACGCAGGACGGAGTTTATATAAATATGGAACCGGAAAATATGCAACAGGCAGAAGCAAAGCAATTCCGCAAAGATTCAAAAATTCGCGCATTCAGCCTATATAACTTTAAAGATTTGCAGTTAGAAGCGGCAACGCATAAGAAAGGCGAATATACTAAGGCTTTGGCTGAGTTAACCAATTTAAATCCCGATGATTTACATTCTTTGATTGCTGCATCGCAAACAGAGGTTGCGTTGGCGCATAGGCTGACCGCAGTTAATTAAATTAAAAACCGCCGAGCTAACAACTCAGCGGTTTTTCTTTCCCGAAATATTATTCAAAAATTATCAATAATAAGGGATAATTCTCGAAGTTGCGCCGTTAATCAGCATACATCTCTGACCGGCCGAAAGCAAAGTATCCGTACCTTGTGTCACGCTGTAAATCTGACCGCTGTCGGTACGAACCACATATTCGTAACCGCTTTGGCTCATCATTTGATCTTGCGCCATAGCGCCGACCGCCATACCGGCTAAAGCACCGCCGATGGCACCGATGGCATGCGAGCTGCTGCCGTGACCAATGGTTGAACCTGCCACACCGCCTGCCACGCCGCCGAGTAAACCGCCGGTAGAATTATCACTGCTGTTGACATTTACTTGACGAACCGACATTACCGTGCACGGAAAACCGTTGCTGGCTTGGCGAACAGAGCCGTAATCATAGTCGTTACTACCGATGCGCGGAGCACAAGCGGCAACTGCCAAAATAATCGGAACGGCGAATAATATTGCTTTTTTCATTGCGTATCTCCTAAATATTAACTATATACATAATTATCCATAACTTTTTTGTTGTCAAGACTAGACAATTAAATATCAATGTTATATAGTGCATAAAATTTTGATTTTTAAAACTTATCAGAGGGAAAAATGTTAAAAAGAACTAAAATTAAAAAATTATTGGCTTCCGAGCAAACTATTGCCGAAGTGTTGGTAAAAGGTTGGGTTAAAACCAAACGCGACTCCAAAGATTTTTCGTTTATTGAAGTGAATGACGGTTCGTGTTTGAAAAATATACAGATTATCGCCAATAATACCCTCAATAATTATGATGAGATTAAAAAGCTTACCACCGGTTCGTCTGTGGCAATTAAGGGAGCTCTTATCGAATCCGCCGGCGGCAAGCAAAAATACGAGATTAAGGCCGAAAATATCGAAATTTATGGTATTGCGCCGGACGATTATCCGTTGCAAAAGAAAGGTATGAGCGACGAGTTTTTGCGCTCGATTGCTCACTTACGTCCGCGTACCAATAAATATGGCGCGGCTTTTCGTGTACGCTCGCGGCTTTCGTATGCCATCCATCAATTTTTCCAAAACCGCGGTTTTGTGTATGTGCATACTCCGCTGATTACGGCTTCCGATTGCGAAGGTGCCGGCGAGATGTTTCAGGTAACAACGCTTGATTTGAAGAATCCGCCGCTGTTGCCGAACGGCGAAATTGATTACGGCAAAGATTTCTTCGGCAAAAAGTCGAGTTTGACCGTTTCCGGCCAACTTAACGGCGAAATGTATGCTTGTGCTTTGGGCGATATTTATACCTTCGGGCCGACTTTCCGCGCCGAAAATTCCAACACACCGCGCCACGCCGCCGAGTTCTGGATGATTGAGCCGGAAATGGCGTTTGCCGACCTTAACGATGATATGGATTTGGCTGAAGATATGGTGCGCTATCTGGTTAAGGATATTATGGAAAACTGCGCCGATGATTTGGATTTGTTTGAAAAATTCATCGATCCGACGCTGAAACAAACTTTAAGCAATATCGTGGAAAACGGCTTTGCCCGCATTACATATACCGAAGCTATCGAAATTATGAAAAAATCGGGCAAAAAATTTGAATATACGCCGGAATACGGAATTGATTTGCAAACGGAACACGAGCGTTTTCTGGCGGAAGAACACTTTAAGCGTCCGGTAATTGTGCGCGATTATCCGCAAGAAATCAAAGCGTTTTATATGCGCCTCAACGAAGACGGTAAAACCGTGGCGGCAATGGACGTTTTGGTACCGAGAATCGGCGAGCTTATCGGCGGTTCGCAACGTGAAGACCGCTATGATGTTTTGGTTAAAAAAATCAAAGATTTGGGTATGGACATCAAAAATTACGAATGGTATCTTGACTCCCGTAAATACGGCACAGTGCCGCATGCCGGATTCGGTTTGGGCTTTGAGCGCATGATGATGCTGGTTACCGGCATTACCAATATTCGCGACACCATCCCGTTCCCGCGTACTCCGAAGTCAGTGGCATTTTAAGGAAGTAAAATGAAAAAATTTTTACTGGTTTTAAGTATCTGTTGCTGTATTGCTTTTACAGTGCCGGCCGCCGAAGTAAATGAATCTTTCCATGAAGAACAAAATACTTCGGACACAGAATCAATACTCCAAACCGGTGAAAGTGATTTATATGACGGAGCTGGAATTAGACCGATAGAAAAGCAACTGTCTCCGGAAGAAAAACTGCAAGAAGACAGTTCGGATTTGAATTATATCAGTAAAGAAAAGAAACAGCCGGATCTGTTGTGTTCAGATGAAAAACTGATGCAACAGATTCGTAAGTTTATTTTTGATTATGAACAGCAAAAACCGACAAATTCCGTTAGAGAAAAACGCGCGCGGATTTTACTGGTACGTAATCTGAATGCACTGCAAGAAGTTTCCGAAAAAGATTTGCGCGGCAATTTTGAAGCCTCAGCAGCTTTGGTCAGTCTAAAAATTAATGAAAAACGTGAAATTCATAGGATTTGTGCCAGTCTCAACAATCATTCTCCGAAATATGCAGATGTTTATGTCATCATTTATCCTTACATAAACTATTATAAAGTTGTTATTACCAATCTGGCAACTACTCCTGAAAAAATCGATGATGCCACATTTATCTTTAGTTGGTAGGTTGATATGGGTAATCGCACGGATCTTGTAGTATATGAAAACAAAACCAATTTGCCGGTCGTCGTTGATGATAGCGGTTTACATCGCTATCTGGAGCAGATAAAGCATTTTCCGGTACTAAGTGCCGAAGAAGAAATGGATTTAGTACGTGAATTTAAAGAAAAAGGAAATTTAGAGGCTGCACAAAAATTAATTACCTCGCATTTGCGTCTGGCCGTAAAAATCGCTCTTACCTACCGCCGCTACGGATTACCTATGTCTGATCTGATTTCCGAAGCTAATATCGGCTTGATGCAGGCGGTGAAAAAGTTCGATATTAATAAGAATGTTCGTCTTTCCACTTATGCTATGCTGTGGATTAAGGCTGCTCTCAACGATTTTGTGTTGCGCTCGTGGTCACTGGTTAAAATCGGTACAGTGGCGGCACAGAAAAAATTGTTTTATAATTTGGGGCGAATTAAGGCGCGTTTAGGTATTTATGACAATAAAGAGCTTGCACCGACAGTGGTTAAACAAATTGCCAATGAGCTGGTGGTTGACGAACGTGATGTGGTAGAAATGAATCGACGTATCGGCGGTGACAGTTCGCTAAATGTGGCGATCGGCAATGATGACGACAAGGTTGAAGCTATCGATTTATTGGCAGATAAAACTCAAAATCTGGAAGGCAGTTATGCTCGACGCGAAGAAGCAGAATTGAAGCGCCGCATTCTGTTTCAGGCGTTATCTAAGCTTAATGACCGTGAACAATATATCGTTAAAAACCGTATGTTGGCGGAAACACCGGAAACTCTTGATGAAATCGGAGAAAAATTTAATATCAGCCGCGAGCGCGTACGTCAAATAGAAAAGCGCGCCTTTGAAAAACTTTCTGCCGAAGTCAAGCAATCAATGGCGGCCGAATGAGTGATTTTTTCAATCAAGCTCTGCAGAAATTGGTTAACACCGGCATTAAAAATCCTCGATTGGAAATCCGATTGTTACTTGCCGCCGTTTTACGGTGCTCTCCGTCTTTTATATTCAGCGATGTTGTGCTGACATCAGAGCAAAAAAAACTGTTTGATTCCTTGTTGGCGCAGAGATTGCAGCACAAACCTATTGATAAAATCTTAAAACACCGCGAATTTTATAAGGCCGATTTTATGGTTGATGAAAATGTATTGTCGCCACGTGCCGATACTGAAATTTTGGTGGAAGAAGCGTTGCGATTGTTGCCGAATGAGAATGTGAATATCTTGGATTTGGGTACCGGAAGCGGTTGTATTATTGAATCAATTTTACTGGAAAAAGATAGAGCCATCGGGGTGGCTGTAGACATATCTGAAAGAAGTCTGATTGTGGCACAAAAAAATGCAGATGCTCTGAATTTAAATTCGAGATTGAATTTTATCAGAGCTGATTGGTTTGATGATAAAATCGTAAAAATAATCGGGCAAGAATTTGATATGATTATCAGCAACCCGCCGTATATTCCCACCGGTGATATTGCTGCATTGATGCCGGAAGTTAAAAATTATGATCCGTTGACGGCACTTGACGGCGGAAGTGACGGTTATGACAGTTATAAGCGGATTGCCGAAATTGCTCCACACTTATTAAAATATGAGGGATATCTCTTGCTGGAGGCTGGTTACGGACAAGCACAGAAAATTGTCGATATATGCACTGTTTATGGACTTATTCATCACAAAACAGTTGCCGATTTAAATGGTATCGCTCGCTGTGTAATTATGCAAAAACCTTCTCATTGATATTGCTTTATTTCACAGTCCGATGATATTTTGCAAAAATCTGTTGCCAAACTCGAAAAAAGTTCGTATATAAGAGGGCGAAGGGCATTTTATGTCGTCCTCAATTTTGTTTTAATTAGAAAAAAATGGATTTACATGAAAAAAATCAATAATAAATTTCGCGGCAATGCCGTATATTCTTTGAATTATAAATTTGACAGTGTCAGTCCGGCCGGAAAATGCAGCGGTACGGCACTTGATTTGATAAAGCGCTATAACGAATTGGCTAAAGAGGCGCAAAATAACGGTGATTATGTCGGTATGGAGGTGTTTCGCCAATATGCCGAGCACTATCGCAAAATCGTAACCGAAATCAACGAGCGCAAATATCAGGCGCGCGATAATCAAAACAATACCGGTGGAGATAATGCCGAAACCGAAAACAATCAGACGGAACCCGCCGAACCGGTAAATAACGGTCTGGTGGAAACCCAAAGTGCCGAACCGACGGCGACGGCAAGCGAAGCTACACAAGAAGAAACCGCACCTGTACGCAAACCACGTAGAACCCGCGCGTTTACGGTTATCGATGCCAGTAGTTCCGTCGAACAGCCGACGTCGGAAACAGAGGCTGCAGCTAAGCCGCAACGCCGTCATTATACGCGCAAACCTAAGGCAACTGCCGAAGCATAGTGTGCAAAATATTACTTTTTGCCGGAGGTAAATCGTATGAATAAAATTGAAATCGCTCGGCAAATTGCCGAAAATGAGAACGTATCAACCCCGCCTGACAGTGTAGTGCTATACAGCATCAGCTATCAAACAAGCGATAAAAATAAGCGTGATGCATTGCGTTATTTGGCTGAAAATTCCGGACACTACACCCTTGATGATACGGCTTGCGGCAAAAAATTGATGGCTTTGGGTTTAGAGACCGGTAACAATAATCCAAATCCGGAATTGCTTAAAATCTGGGCAACAGCTTCGCGGCGTTTTATTCTCGCGGCTTCCGGCAATATTACGGCTTTTGTTGACAACGCCGACAAACGTAGCACCTTTGTTTCGGTAGAACTGCCGCTGATTTTGCAAAACGATAAAATAAATCTGATTAACGGCACGGAAAAACATAAATTTGCCGCGCAATTTCAGAGATAATGCCGATGCCGTTGTACCTCATTATCGGCAATATTTTTTCTTTGTTATCCGCAATCTGTATTGCCGTTTCGGTCATTAAGAAAAACAAAAATGATTTGATTTGGTGGCAGATTATTGATGTGATTTTTTGCATTTTATCCAACATCGCACTTTATACTTATGCAGCTTTAACCACCAATACCGTCTCGCTTATCCGCAATATTTTGGCGTATAAAAACAAACTCAGCAAAAAACTGACTTTTGTTTTAATGATTTTGTGCATAATTGCCGGACTATGGGCCAACAACCGCGGTATAATCGGATTATTCCCGATTATTGCTTCGGCCAGTTACACAATTCTGATGTACACCACCCGCAATGAACAGCAGATGCGCTATGCTCTGGTTTCAAATCTGGTGTTGTGGTTTATTCACGATTTCTACGTTCAGGCCTATCCTTCGGCAATTATGGATATGGTTTTGAGTCTATGGACAGTGTTGCAGATTTTTCAAAACCGCAACAAATTTACCAACAAAGCGAACTAATCCTTGCTCGCCTGCACATTTTCATCAATAATCGAAATAGCACTCACGGGGCAGGAATTAACCGCCTCCTCCACCTTATCGTGCATATCTTCGGGCGTTTCGGCATAAGCCTCGGAGATACCGTCGGCATTAATACGGAATACCTCAGGTACGGTACTGACGCACAAACCGCAACCGATACACAAGTCCGGATTAACATACGCTCTTTTCATAATCACTCCTTTCGTTAAATTACTCTAACGAAAATATAGTGTCTGCTTAGCGTATGACAAGGTATTACCTGAAATTTTATTTATGTTTTGCGATGTCCGCCACGAATGCGGTTGAGAATCTGCTGCGTTGTCGGGGTTATAGCTTTAGTGAATCTGACACCGCGCGGATTTTCGACACGCGGTGCCGGATAACCGTGATACGCCGTTTTTCCTTTGGCTTCAACAAAACCGTTCACTCTTGCTTTTTCCGCTATAATCTTCTGAGCCGTTTGTTCGGCCGATTTATTGTTTATTTGCAAAACAGCATTATAAACATCATGGGGGGTTATATACATTTTAGATATATGTTTTTTAGCGTAGTTATAACCAACCTTCAATATTGTCACACCGGCGACGGTCGAACCTTTGGTTAAGAAAATTTCCGGCTTCGGAGCATAGCGACCGCTGCTGCCGCGGCGACCCGAAGTGTTGGCATTGCGGTCAACATCGGAGATATCGCGTGCCGGATTATACCAATACTCTTTACCCAAAGAAGTTACATGATGCTTAATTAAATCTTGACGACCTTTACCGCCAATTAAAATATGGCCATTGGAAGCTCCCCAACCTCTGCCGAATACCCCGATACCTCCCGGGATTAACTTATCCATATGTTCGTATGTGGTATGGGTTGCAACCACATTCGGACTTTTTCTAAGACCGTCTGCCCCCATCCATGCCGGTTTACCCTCGAGGAACGCTATCGGATTGGTACCGCACAAAACATGCTTAACCCATTTATAACAATCTCCGCCGGAACCGTTTGCCTCCAACTTTGCCGATTTTTCCAGTGCCAAACTCAAACTGTCGGCATTAGCACGCAGCATATCTTCACCGTCCATAACATAGTCATTTAAACCGACAGCAAGAGCTTCTACTTTATGATTTGTTTCGTTGATTTTGCGCAAGTACTCAATATCGGTAGGCATAATTGGATTGTGAACACCTTGGCTTTCTTGCATACGAATCCACGTTTCTACCATTTCTGTTCCTACGGATGTCTTTTCCCAAGGAATTTTCTCTTCCTTATCAGCCTTTTCCTCATTGTTGATTTGTGCAAACATAACCTCAGCAAAATTATCCGAACTTACGTTTATCTTTTCCGGCTCTTTAGGTAAATCTTCTTCTATATTCGGATGTTCCACCAATGCCGATGTCAGGCAGGCGTTATTATTTTGCGATGAACTATTCTGCGCCTTCGTCTTGATAATAGCTGCAGCAGCCAAAGTTAACGCTATTAGGAATTTATATCCGTATTTCAATTTACCCTCCTTTTTTGACAAAATAGCACAAATTTTATTTAATTGCAAGCTTTTTCGTTATTCTATTTGAAAAAAATATTGACTTGAATTTTTCTGCATATGTATTAATAGTATGGCATGCTTTTATAAAGAATTATTAATGCAAAACGAGGTATAAAATGAGCTTAGCAGAGATTAAAAAATCAATTCGCAACATCCCCGATTATCCCAAACAGGGAGTCCAATTTAAGGACATTACCACGACAATGAAAAATCCGACGCTTTTTTGCGAACTGATTGATCTGATGGCAGCGCATTTTGCTGCGCGAAAAATAGATTATGTTGTGGGAATAGATGCTCGCGGCTTTATTTTCGGCGGTGCTCTTGCTTATAGGCTCGGTTGTGGTTTTGTACCTGTGCGTAAACCGGGGAAACTGCCGGCAGATACCATTGCCGAAGAATATGCTTTGGAATATGGAACCGACAAATTAGAAATTCATAAAGACGCTTTAAATAAAGGCGATAACGTCATTATTGTTGATGATTTGATTGCTGTCGGTGGTACCGCCGAAGCCGCAGCCAAACTGGTAAAAAGACTTGGCGCCAATATTGAAGCTTTTGCTTTTGCCATTGAATTGACTTCGCTTGGCGGACGTTCCAAACTGGCTGATTTAGCAGAAGTTTTTTCTATTATACAATTTTAAATCAAGCCTGTCTTAAACAAATTGAAATACTTGTAAACCGAGCCGTCACGGCATGACCAACTGAAATCATCATGCATTGCTTGTCGTTGCATTTTGTGCATTTGTTGAGGTGTGGTATAGTAACAGCGAATTGCCTTGTCCAATACCGCTTCATAAGCATTGAGATTGTTTTGCAAGCGCTGCGCTGCTGCATTGCTGCCGTAAACTCTTTCGCCGGCAGCAAAAAAAACTTCAGTTCGAAAACCGTCTACTCCGTCTTCTATCGTATCGACCAAACCACCGGTTGAAGTGGCAATAGGTAAAGTACCTTTAGCCATTGCCTCCATTTGTGTCAAGCCGCAAGGCTCAAAATATGAAGGCATCATATAAAAATCGGCGGCAAGCTGCACCGAATAAGCAAATTCATCTTTATACCCGCGGAACACAAAAATGCGTTTGGCAAAATCTCGGAACATTTGTTTGGTATTATCCTTAAGCATCATCAAATCACTGTATAAATCTTTGTTTCCTGCGCCACCCAGTATGAATATCGGAAAATTATCAGGTGTGTTTTTGTAGCGATCGATAATATGTAAAATGGCGTGAATGGCAACATCATACCCTTTCTGTTCAACCATACGGCTGGTCATGCAAATAATCGGAATTTTTTCTATTTCCGGCATCAAAGACATGACGTCATCGAATCGGTACAAATCAATCAGCGGAATAATTTGTTCTTTATATTCGTCATCGGTAGCCAAACGCGAAAGAAGTTTCAAACATTCGCGTTTGTTGTGCATCTTGACGTTCAGGCTTTTTTCATCATAGAATTTAAAATCTGTAATCTTGAAAAAATCGTTTATTTCTTTAATTTTTTGCTTATTCGGCGAAATCAGATTTTTTTCGTAACCGTTGACGATACCGAAAAAAGTACGATAATTTTTGCGGATTTTTAAAATATCGCGGAAATCAAAACCGAAACTTTTTTCGCTGGATACTTCTTCCATATAGTTTTTGGAAACGGTAATAATTCGGTCAGCCAAGTGCATATTGCATGATGCCTGATTATACGTATCGCTGACCATCAACACATTTTGTGTGCGCGGATTGCCGTTTTTCACGGCCTTGGCATTTTTTAAGACCAACGTTGCCCATTCTTCATACAAAGCGTTTAAAATACGCGATGTATTGTTGTAATCCCAACCCTGATATCCCATGTGATGTGCAATATGGATGATTGGTATATTTTTAATTCTGTCAGCATCCTGTCGCCGCATTTTTGCGGTGTACGTTTTAGCCAAAGTAAGATATTTGGTTAATCCGGACAAAGCCCCGCTGTGCCAATCATTAGCTATCAAAATATTCGGAAGAGATTTTTCTTCATCACCGGCAAGAACTATATTTTCCAGCATTATATAAACGGCTTTTGAAAAAAATGCGAATCGCTCAACTTCATCAATATTACTCTCATTTAAGACATAGCAACCGGTTTGACCGGAAGGATTGGAAGCTGCCGGATTAATACTGAAAAAGTTATCGTTGCGAATAAAGTAATATCTTACTCCATTAAAATTGCCTTGATAAATTTCGGTTTTAAAGTTCCGCAGTTTGTTTTTACCGACAAATACAACATTAATATTTTTAATCGGCTTTACCGCAACTGATTTTCCCTCCGTTCCGTAATAAACACCATTTTTGAGCTCGGCTTTCTTCTTACCGGTATTCCCCAAATACATCGGCGTTATAATACTTATTTCGTTCCCGTCTTTGCCGAATACGGCATTAAAATTTTCAGGAAGTTCGGAGGCAACCATTCCCAACCCGCCGCATTTCATAAAAGTAGCGGTTTCCGCACTTATCATCCAAGCATTTATTTTATTGATTTGCGGCCAATATGCATTGTTCAAACACTGTCTTTTAGCAATATTTTGCATCTCTGTCAAAATGGCATTTGTCGGCACGCCGTAATTTACAATAAATTTTTTCTTATTGAAATTTGTCGGCAGCAATTCATAAACTTTTTGTCCCGAACCGATAACTACAGCGCACATATAAAACCTCTCAACCTACAAAATTATAATCCAATCGGAGTTAATATATACCTATTCTTTATAACCTTCAACAAAAAAACTGCTCTTGACTTATGAATTATTAACCACTAAGTCTTATAATATGCGATAAGTTGTTATTACAGAGGGAAATCATGACTAAAAATAAAAATATCGAAATGCCGGAAACTGAGGATATCGAAAAAAACAAATCCGAATTTCAGGATGAAGAAAACAATCTTAATGAAGAAAACAATCTTAATGAAGAAAATGATAAAAGCGAACAAATTATCATACTGCAGGAAGAAATTGCAAAATTAAAGGACTCTTATCTGCGTGCTTGTGCCGAATCTGAAAACACAAAAAAGCGCTGTCAGATTGAAATTGAAAAAAACACCAAATTCGCACTGTCAACATTTGCCAAAGAATTGTTGCCTGTAGCAGATAATTTGCACCGTGCCATTACTTCTGTCAGCGAAGAGCAAAAAGAACAATGCAAAGCTCTGCTCGAAGGGGTTGAAATGACGCAAAAAGAATTAAGCAAAGTTTTTGCCAAATTCGGCATAAAAAAAATTGACAGTCTGGATCGGATTTTTGATCCAAATTTTGAACAGGTTGTTCAAGAAGTGGAAGATCCCTCCAAACCGGCAGGTACTGTTATCGCCGAATTGCAAGCAGGTTATCTGATAAACGAGAGAATATTACGTGAGGCAATGGTTATTGTAACCAAAGGCGGTAAAAAATAATTTCAGGCCAGAATAAAATCGGGCTTTTTCATTATCATTGCTATATTAAATGATTTTGTTGAGAAACGCCAAAGTCATCGCTTTTTTGCGTGAGCAAAAATCAGGCGATCGTTTGATTTTTTAATCGGCAGATGCCCTGACGATTCCTTGCGGAATCGAGGCATGACTTTATTATTATGTGCTTCGCATGGCGTACCACGTGGTGCATTCGCCTGCGGCTCAGCGAGGTGATGACAACAATATTATGTACTGCGCCAAACGAGCAATGACTTTGATTTTATATGAAGCATGCAGCAATTTTTAGTGAACACAACATAATTTTCATACATATATATCAATAAAATTGTTTGATACAGGCTTATCATTTTATGTGGTATATCTTAAAAATATTTATTTTAATCCGCAAAATATACCGCTATAATTGCGCTCATGAGAATATTAAACAAATACATTACCAAGCAGATTATCATCGGCTTCCTGCTGATTTCTTTGTCGTTGCTCGCTATGTTGTGGTTGACGCAATCGTTGCGTTTTGTAGAAATGGTTACACGACAGGGGCTTCCAGTATATCTGTTTGTACAGATGACTTCTTTGCTGATGCCGCGCATTTTTAACGTATTATCGCCGATTGCATTGTTTGTTGCAGTTTTATTTGTTTACAATCGTATGATTGCAGACCGCGAATTGGTTGTGATGCAATCTGCGGGAATAAGCCCGTGGAACAATGCCAAAGCTCCTCTTATTGTGGGACTTTTACTGTCATTATTCAATATTTATGTGATTAATTTTGGGATTCCGCAGGCTGAGCAAAAATTTCGAGAATTGGAGTGGCGAGTAAAAAACAACTTAACTCAAGCCATATTCCGTGAAGGCGAGTTCACGACACTGGGTAATGGTATTACCATATTTATAGATAAGCACGAAGATGACGGCTCGGTTACCGGAATTTTTGTCAGTGATGAAAGTAAGCCTGATATAAAAATCACTCTGACCGCAGAAAAAGGAAGAATGATTCAGACTCCGAAAGGGCCGCGAATATTGTTTATCAACGGGGTACGGCAAGAAGTTGATAAAAAGACTTTTCGTTTCAATATGCTGGCATTTACCCGTTATTCGGCAGAATTTAACAGTGGCGGCGGAGCCAAACGCAAAGAACAAACCGTTCGAGAAAAAAGCTTCAGCGAGCTGATTAATGCCGGTGACGACAAGTCTTTATCTCCGCAAGATATGCGTAAATTTGTGGTTGAAGGCCATCGACGCATTATAAGTCCGTTTTTTAATGCAGTTTTAGCTCTGATTGCTTGTACCGGACTTTTAATCGGTAATTTTAATCGCCGCGGGCAAACTAAAATTATAGCACTTGAAGTTATATGTATGATCTTGGTTACCGGATGTGATTTAGCGGTAACCAATTTAGCCGGCCGCTCATTATATTTTCTTCCGGTCTTATACGCAAACTGCATTATACCTTTTGCAGTCTGCATAGGCTTATTACTGTTTTATAACCCGTTTTATTTTTATCGACGTCACGCTGTCAAGGATTTGCAATATGCTGATAATCAATCGTAAAATTGCCCTGTTGTGGGGTTGCCTTATGCTTGTAAGTTTTCCGGCCTTAGCCGTTACCGAAGCCGGAGAAATTGTGCGACAAAAGAAAAAATCTCCGGATGCCAATATGTATATCACAAATAATATTACAGATTTGGGTAATATTACGGCAACCGACACACAATCCGAAGATACGGACGAAGCTATAGACTTTTCCGCCGATGAAATGATTAACGATGACAAAGCACAGATTATTACAGCGCAAGGCAATGTTGAAATATTGTATAGCGGTATGAAAATGACTACCGACAAGGTTATCTATAATCAAAATGCAGATACTTTGACGGCTATGGGAAACGTTAAAATTTATACTCAAGACGGCTCGGTAATTGAAAGCGACAGTGCAGCTCTCTCAGATAATATGACTATTGGCGAAATGAATAATATTAAAGTATTGATGCGCGACAAATCACATGTTACGGCCAAATATTTCGTTAAAAAGAACAATCGTACAAAAGTAATGCGTAAAGCCACTTATACAGCTTGTGATGTGTGTGAGGGAAAGAGCCCTCTGTGGCACGTAAGCGCACATAAAGTGCAGCATAATGAAGATACACAGAATGTATATTACAATCATGCGCTGGTTTATTTTAAGTCGGTACCGTTTTTCTATACCCCGTTTCTAACTCATCCGGATCCTACGGTAAAGCGCCGTTCCGGTTTATTAGCTCCAACTATCGGCAGTTCCAATTATCTGGATGCGTATTTTCAGCCGCGTTTCTTCTGGGCTGTAAATGATCAGACAAACGTATTATTTTCTCCTATTTATTCTACAGAAAAAGATATTGTATGGAACGGCGGATTTTCACACTATTTTACGAATGCTTTTATTGATGTCAGCGGTTCTTACTTAGACGACAATCCCGATAAAAACGATAAATATTATAAAAACAGGCCAAAGCATCGCGGTCATTTGTTTGCGCATGCCCGTGCAGACATTAATGATTATTGGAGAATGACCTCAAATATCAATTATACTTCCGATTATGTTTATTTAAAAGATTTGGATTTACCACATCAAGATGATGCATGGTTAGTGTCAGATGTTAAATTTGAACGGTTTTCAGGACGCGATTATGTTTCGATTGAGGCATATTATTATAAACTTTTGAGTTATAATCTGCATCGCCGCAATGTCCGCCAGTTTCGAAATTTAGACGATAAAAAGCCGTATGTTGCTCCGTTGGTTGAAGCAGAAATATATTCCGACCCGAAAATCTGGGGTTCATATTTTAAGAACAACTTCAGCACAGCATCGGTTTATCATCAAAACGGCTCGCAAACACAACGCTTAACCTCTATTAATGCGTGGGAGCTACCGTATACAACTTCTTTCGGAGATAAATATCGCTTCGTAACTTCGGTTAAATCTGATGCCTATTATGTTAACCGTTATCCTTATCAAAATAATGATACATATACCGGAACTACCGCACGTATATTTCCGCAAGCCGGCGTCGAATGGCACTTACCTTTTATCAGAGCCACAGAAACTTCGCGACAAATAGTGGAGCCGGTTATCGTTGGTGTAGTTGCTCCTGATGGAGGCAATAAAGTCGAAAAAATCCCGAATGAAGACAGTGAAGATGTCTATTTGGATGATACCAACGTGTTGGATTTAGATCGTTATGCCGGATATGATCGCAACGATACCGGCAGCCGAATCAGTTACGGAATGCGTTGGAATTCGTATGGCAACATTTTCGGCAAAACCTCTGCCTTTATAGCTCAAAGTTTTGAACGTAAACGCGACTCCAGTTTTATTCAAGGATTGGATAATCAGGATGCGACACATTTCAGCGATTTAGTAGGCAGAATCAATGCTTCTCCGAACAAATATCTATCCTTAAATTATCGTTTTCGTCTTGATAAAGATAATTTAAATGCTAAATATAGCGAACTCGGTGCTAAAATAGGTCCGTCCTTATTAAGTTTTGATGCCTCATATATTTTTCTGCAAGGTAATACGTATTATAATGATACATATTCAGAGCGTAAAGAACTATATACCTCTCTAAGTTCAGAGATTTCCCAATACTGGAAAGTAAAAATCTATAATTTAAAAGATTTGACCAAAAAGCATCGCGGACGTTTGGAGCATGGTGGTAGCGTTATTTATGATGATGAATGTTTTACCATGGATTTAACCTTTAAAAAATATAATACAAGTAACCCTAATTTGGATAACGATTATGAATTGGGATTGACTTTTTCGCTGAAAACTATTGGCAATTTTGGTTCTTAATCAAAGGAGTAAATATGAAAAAATCAATAATCTTTTTTGCAGCTTTTTTAATGTGTATCTCAACTCTCCGTGCAGAAGACATAATATTGAAAGAAATAGATGCGGAATCACGTGCATCAAATCCTAACACAAATTCCATCATGTTCCGCCACAATGCCGAGCAATATAAAATGCTGAGTGACGATCAAAAGGCAGAAATTGAAAAACAACGTGAAATCGTCCGCAAAAAAACCGAAGAATATGTCAGACAGCAGGAAGAAATGGCTCGCAGACAAGCAGAATATGAAGCACAGGTTCGTGCTCAGGAAGAAGCCGAACAACGTAGAGCGCAGGCCTTAAAACCGATTACTTTATATGGCAATAAATTGAAAATTTTTGCATTGGTTAATGGTGATATTATTTCATCAAGCGATATGCAAAGTCGTATTAACGCGTTTATTCTGACAACCGGTATTCCATATAATAACCAAACCAAAGCCATGATTACAAACCGAGTATTGCAAGGTGCTATTGATGAAAAACTTAAACTGCAGGAAGCAAAGAAAAATAAAATTCGTGTAACCACGCATGAAATTAAAAAAGCTGTTGCAGCTTTTGAGCAATCAAATAATTTACCTGCAGGGGAACTCAGTAAAATTTTAGCAGAAGCAAATGTCAGTATGAAAGTATGGGCAACCCAAATCGAATCCGATATTGCGTGGAAAAAGCTTATCAGCCAAAAAGCATACAATGCCGCATCTGTAAGTGAATATGAGATTAATCGCGCCATGGATGAGGTTAAAAAAGATATGTCTCAGCATAAAATGATGGTTTCGGAAATTGTGGTTAACAAGAAAGATGCTAAAGACATAAACTCGTTGGTAAAAACTTTACGTGAGGATCCGCGTTTTGAATTGTATGCCATGCAATTTTCCCAAAGTCCGAGCGCAGCCAACGGCGGTCGTCTCGGCTGGGTTACCAAAGGAAAATTACCTGCCGTTTTGGAGCAGACTCTCAGCAAAATGAAAGAAGGAGAAGTATCTAATCCTATAGCTTACGGTAACGACTACTATGTATTGAAACTCGAAAAGATTTTTGATCCTAAACGTGATGCCAAAAACTTCCCAAGCAGAAAAGAAATTCGCACATATTTGCAAAATAAAAAAATTGAAGAATATTCAATAAAATATATGCGTGATTTGCGTAACAAGGCTTTAATTGAAAAGAAAATATAACCGATGATTGAAGATTTACCGAGTTTACGCGATACTGTCGAACAATACGGATTATTGGCGAAAAAGTCCCTGGGGCAGAATTTTTTGCTCGATATGAATATTACTGATAAGATTGTTCACAGTTCGCTTGAAGCTCAGGGTAAAAAAGATTTCAGCGGCGAGTACGTGTACGAAATCGGGCCAGGTCCGGGCGGATTGACGCGTGCCATTATGAAGGCTCATCCGCAATGTCTGACTGTTATAGAAATGGATGCGCGCTGTATTCAAATTATGCAAGAGATTCAAAAACACACCGGTTCTGCACTAAATATAATTGAAGGTGATGCCCTCAAATACGACTTTATACAAGCAGACGGCTGCATAAAAAATATTATCAGTAATCTGCCGTACAATATATCAGTACCGTTGCTCTTGGGATGGCTGAAAAATATGCGCTCTTTTGCCAGCATGACACTGATGTTTCAAAAAGAAGTTGCCGAACGCATTACCGCAAAGCCGAATAACAAAACATACGGCAGAATATCGGTTATGGCGCAATTAACCTGCCAAATTAAGAATTTGTTCAGCTTAAATCCGAATTGTTTTGTACCGGCTCCGAAAATATGGTCTTCTGTTTTATTGTTTCAGCCATTAGAGCAAATTCCTGATGCAGCAGTATTAAGTAAGGTAGAAAAATTAACAGAATCGGCATTCGGACAGCGTCGTAAAATGATCAGACAAAGTCTGAAATCAATTCCGAATTTGGCTGATATTTGTAAACAAGCTGAGATAGATTTAACCGCGCGTGCCGAAAATCTGACACCGCAACAATATCTTAAATTAGCCGAATTGATTTAATTACCAAATATGGGTTAAGAAAATCGTCCACAAACCGATTAGAAATGCAAACATAAAGCACATAAAAGCGCGGCTGTCCAAATTATGTTCTTTTGGCTCGACAACTGCAGGGCCGTATTTATTATCAGCAATTTCTCCCCTACCGCAAAGTATCCAGAACAAGAATGTGCTGTAAATCAGAGTGGCAAACAATATATAGGCTATGTTAGCGGTATGTTTAAAATTCCACGCACAGAGAAATAATAAAGCCAATATAACTGCAGGTGCGCACCACCATCCGGATAATCCGAGATCATGTAAACGACGTACCGAAGCAGATGCAGCCGGCAGCAGAAAATACAGTGCAAATATATTCAGCACCAATTTTGCCTCACCAAAAAATTGTCCGCAAAGCACCGCTAAAAGAAAAACAATCAAACTTACTGACTGAAAAGCCCAAAATTCATAGCGAGATGTACGTTCCTTAAATACAAACAGTTGTTTCATTGCTTCATTCCAACAAGCCCAAACACTTCTAGGTGCTGATACCGCCGTTTGTGCAGCCATATTTTCTTCCGCAATTTTATTCATATTTGTATTTTGTTCCGTTGTCTCTATCGTAACCATATTCGATTTAGATATCTCCATAGTATCTTCCGTCATCTGTTTACTCTATCAAATAAAGCGGCGATGCTCCGAAACAATCCGGAAGCACCGCCTGAAAATTAATTATTTTGCCAATTGAGCTTGAACTTCAGCAGCAAAATCTTCTTCTTTTTTCTGTAAGCCGTCGCCGAGCTTAAAGAATACATAGTCCGTCAATTTAATATCGGCGCCGCATTCTTTGGCTTTTTCGGCAATAACGTCTTTAACTTTTTTATCCGGATCCATAATGTAGTTTTGTTCTTCCAAAACAACTTCTTCATAGAACTTGCGGATACGGCCTTCCACCATTTTTTCGATGATGGCGGCCGGTTTGCCGGAAGCAGCGGCCTGCTCGGCAAAAATAGATTTTTCGTGTTCTACCGCAGCCGGATCAACACTTGCCACATTCAGAGCAATCGGCTGAGCAGCGGCAACGTGCATAGCAATATGCTTACCCAAATCAGCCAACTGTGCCTTATCTGCCGAAGATTCCAACGCAACCAATACACCGATTTTACCTAAACCGGCGCGTGCCGCATTGTGAATATAAGAGCAAACCAAACCGTTGTTGACGCTGACAACTTTAGCACGGCGCAAGTTCATATTTTCGCCGATGCGGGCAACCATATCGGTCAAACGCTCGCCAAAGGTTTTACCGCTGGCATCGGCGGCGTTTTTCATAGCTTCAACATCACCGTTGTTTGCCAAGGCAACTTTGGCGGCATCTTCAACATAAGCTTGGAAAATATCATTTTTAGCCACGAAATCGGTTTCGGAGTTAACTTCAACCGCCGCACCTTTATTGCCTTCGACATAAACCGCAACCAAACCTTCGGCGGCAATGCGGCTGGATTTTTTGGCGGCCGAGGCCAAACCTTTTTTGCGCAACCAATCAACGGCCGTTTCCATATTTCCGTTTGCTTCAACCAAAGCCTTTTTGCAATCAAGCATACCGGCACCGGTTGTCTCTCTCAATTCTTTTACCATAGCGGCTGTAATATCTGCCATTATTTTAATCCCTTATTATCAAAATTTCAACTTTTCAAACACGGCGCGGCAATCGGATAAACCGCCGCGCCATTCAATCCATACCAAATCGGCTTAAAGCTTATTCGGCAGAAGCTTCGGCACTTGCCGCAGCCTTGGTTTTGCGCGGTGCACGCTTTTTCGGAGCAGCTTTTTCTTCAGCAGCTTCAGCGTTTTCCACATCCAAACCTTTGGCAGCGATTTCGGCCGAAACACCATCCAAAATAGCGCCGGAGATTAAGTCACAATAAAATTGAATTGCTCTTAATGCATCGTCGTTACCCGGCACCGGATAGTCAACTTCATTCGGGTTAGCGTTCGTATCAACAATGCCGACCACCGGAATACCCAGTTTTTTGGCTTCTTTAACCGCCAAAGCTTCTTTCGGCGTATCGATTACGAACAACAAATCCGGCTGACCGCCCATATCTTTGATACCATTCAAAACAATCGCCAATTTTTCGCGTTCTTTCTTCAGGTTCAAGATTTCTTTTTTGGTGTAGCCTTCATAAGCATTCTTTTCTTCCATTTCGTTAAGCTTGTTCAGACGCGTAATTGATTTATAAACGGTCTTCCAGTTTGTCAGCATACCGCCGAGCCAGCGATAGTTAACATAATATTGGCCGCATCTTTCGGCGCTTTCCTTAACGATTTCCTGAGCTTGTCTCTTGGTAGCCACAAACAAAACCTTACCGCCCTGTGCGGCAACATCGAGAGTTGCGTTCAATGCATTGTAGAGCATCGGATAAGTTTTTTGTAAGTCGATAATGTGAACATTATCTTTTTTGCCGTAAATATACGGCGCCATTTGTGGGTTCCAGCGACGAGCGTGGTGTCCGAAGTGTACGCCAGCTTCAACCATCTGACGTAATGTAAATGTAGGAATTGTCATATTTTATATATCCTTTTTCCGGTTAAACCTCCGCAGACTCTTGGCTTTTTATAGCACCGGAGCGAAGATGACGTGCGTCATTCCGCCTGTCTGCGTGTGTATTGTTATAAAACCGCACCATTGCGGCTTCGGGCTATTTCTAACATATTTTTATGATTTTTCAAGTATTTTTTTAAAGGCTTGAATAAAAAAATTCAGCAGACGGATATTTTTAAATTCTAACTCGGTAAACACATCAAATGCACGCGATTACGGCTGCAAATCATCATCCTACAAATCGTCATCTTGCGGGTTGACTGTTATATCTTGGTCTTCTCCGTCATTTTGTTGCTGCTCTAAATACATTTTTTTGAAGTCCAATTTTACCGGATCGGCAATTCTGACATTATTTTTGAATATCCCCTGTTCGGTGAATTTATAAGCGGTTTCCGAATCGTTTTTGGTGATATCGATTAAGTCCTTCAATTCAGATAAAATCACATTGTTGCATTCCGGAATCTTATCGGCTTGCGGATTATTTACGCACTGTTTTTGCTCCGGAAAGATATTGAACAGATTGCGGACTTTGATTTTTCCCGCACCGAAAAGATAGCCGTTTTTGTATTCCAGTTCCCAAATTCCGCTGATATCGGCGTCAGTAAATTTAACTTCGGAGCTTACCGCCAATTTCGCCTTTTTTGCCATTTCATCAATAATTTCAGCGGTCTGCTCGTCAATTTCTTTTTGTTCATCATCCGTTAAATCTTCATCTTGCGTAGGAATTTTACTCAAAGATTCAATACCGTCGATTGCAATATTTTTGATGGAATATTTCAACGATATCTGCTTAGGCTCGATGTTCGGATTTATAAAAGCATCAAAAACTCCGCTGCTGAAGTTGATATTGCTGAATAAGGTTTGTCCCAAAATATAAAAATTTTCGTCGTTCTCGCGTTGTACGGTATTTTTTATCTCGGCATCAAAACCTAAATTAAAACCAAACATATCTGTCCCGATTTTAACATCATCAATAAGCGCAGAATAGTTTATTGCGGATAAAAACGGAACATTTTCTATCATTTGTTGATAGTTAAAAGCAACATCATTTGGCACTTCATAAGAAACTTCCGAACGATGTTTTTCGCTTTTGATATGCAGCGAAAAAATCGGAAACGCCAGATTAAGCGAATCCATAGACATAGCAGAGCTATATTGTACCAGATTATTTTCTTCGGTCAGTTGTTGCTGAAAATCAAAGGTAGCGAGATTACCGATTTCACTTTTAAGTCCGGTTGTTTCATCTTTTTTGGTGTATAACAAATCGTTGATATGCAACTTGCTGTAACTGACAACACCGATTTCCGGCACCACTCTCGTTTCTTCTTTATAAGAGCCGGCAGTCATATCTTTTACAAATGCCAGATTGAAGTTATTGTAAATTTGCGATATAAATTTGTACAAAGAATTTACGGAAACCTGATATTGTGCATAAGACTTGAAATCTTCAATTCTTTTACATTCGGCTATGGTCTCCGGTATGATATGCTCGGAGTTTTTATTAGATGCGGTTGTTCCCAAACCCAACATAGCCATTTGGGCAAAATCTGCCTCATCTTCTCGGATTGTTGTTGCCGGATAATTCACCGAACACTTTTCTTCGTCGGCTTCAACTATTACGTCGGCACCATAAGCAGGTGTCAAAATTTCTGCCATTTGTTCGGCAACCGGTGTGGCGGCCAACGATGATGTGCCGTAAATAAAAGAAAATACCAATACCAACAAAACTTTTTTCATAATTCATACTCCGATAAAAATAAACAATATCGGTTATTATAATCCTTTTATTGCGGTGTGCAATATTTTTGTTAAGTCGTGCAATATATTCACATTTTTATTAAGCAAAAAAATCTCCCGCGGTTTGAGGCGGGAGATTTCCGTTATTTTTAAGGCGCGTTATCCCAAATGATTACCTTTGCTGTTTTTTACCATTTGCAGAGCTAAATCGCGTTGTGTCTGCCTAGTCGGATTATTCTGCTCTGACTGTCGATAATTTTTTATCTGCGACAAATCCTCACTTTGTGGAATATCTATTCCTTTAGTACCATCCACATCAATATCATCGGCACTTCTGTTATAGGCTTTTTTAAGGTCATCTTCATACTTTTGCAAATCTTCTTTCGTTAATTTCCCCTGTCTGTCTCCCAGTTTAACATCTCTAAGTGCATTTTCGGTGCCGGCATCACCATGTGTCTGTTCTCCAGCAATAATTCTTTGATATTCTTCCTCAGCTTCACGCTCAGATTTCTGTTCCGGTGTTTCCGGATTTTCATTCGGATCGCTGTAACCATAATCCCACTGAGCAGTTTTGCCATCATCTTGCTGCTGTACGGTCGGATTCACTTTAATTGTTGCAGGATCTTTAGTATTGTCTTGCGTATGAGCTTCGGATTTTAGCATTCCTCCTAATCCCATAGTGGCAGCAAAAACCGCACCGGCAGT